>JANPKR010000586.1:0-2047 GCA_031426175.1 Hydrogenophaga sp.
CTGCTTGTCGACCGCAACGCAAGCGCGCTCCGGTACGCAGAGGTCAACGCCCGGTTGGCCGACCTTGCCCATTTCGAATGCAGGCAGTCAGATGTTTTGAGCGCAGTCCACGAGCCCCCCACCCTGGTGCTGGCCAACCCGCCTGGGTTGATTGATGGTCAAGGTGTGCCCTCCCACCAAGGAGGTGGCGAACTCGGGACAGGGCTGGCGCTGAAGATCGTGGATGAGTGTCTGGACCGGTTGCTGCCAGGCGGCGCTTTGCTGATGTGTGCCGTGGCCCCGGTCGTTCGTGGGGTGGACGTTTTGCGGCGCAGTATCGAGCCTCGCGCGCAAGGGATCCGAAGGAATCGCAGGGTTAGTCTGGATTATCAGGTTCTCGAAACCGATGTTTTCAGCTCAGAACTCGCCCGACCAGGTTGTGCTGACGTTGAACGCTTTTCCATGGTCGGCGTGACCTTGCGTCTGGCTTCGTGAGCATCCGCGCAGTCAAGCGCAGATTTGCGGAAATCTTTGCCGTCACAGCGGCAAGAGTCCAAGGATTTTCACGTGGCCAAGTCAGGTCTTAACATCTGAAAAAGTGGCAGATGCGGTGCACGAAATGAACGGGCTGCAGCGCCTGATCGATGTTGTGCGAGAACCAATGCTCAACTCCACTGGATTCGGGAGGCGTAAGGCGCAGCCACCGACTCTTGAACATGCAGCGCAAGGGTACCGGATGTTCGATCTCCAGCAAGAAGACGTTTGCCACAAAGTGGTGCTGACGTCAGGCGGCCCGGCATGCCATCACCCCCGGAGCGCGGCCGCCAGGTAGGGCGCCGTGGCGCTGCCGGGGTGTGCCGCCACGGTCGCGGGCTCTCCTGCCGCCACCACTCGCCCACCCGCCAGGCCTGCGCCTGGCCCCACTTCCACCACCCAGTCGCATGCCGACACCACGCGCATGTCGTGCTCCACCACCACCACGGTGTTGCCTGCGTTCACCAAGGCATCCAGCTGCGCCATGAGCTTGTCAACGTCGGCGGGATGAAGACCAGTGGTGGGTTCGTCGAGCACATAGAGCGTGTCGCCACGGCTGGGGCATTGCAGTTCGGTGGCGAGCTTGATTCGTTGTGCTTCACCGCCCGAGAGCTCGGTGGCGGGTTGGCCCAGGCGCAAATAACCCAGACCGATGTCCAGCAAAAGCTTCAACGTGCGGTGAATCGCCGGCACCTCCTTGAAGAAGCTGGTGCCCTGTTCCACCGTCATGGCAAGCACCTCGGCGATGTTCTTGCCGGCGTGGGTGATGCGCAGGGTGTCCTCGTTGTACCGGCGACCGCCACAGGTAGCGCAGGGCGCGTACACGCTCGGCATGAACAAAAGTTCCACGTGCACGAAGCCTTCGCCTTCGCAGGTGTCGCACCGTCCGCCCGCGACGTTGAACGAAAAGCGCCCGGCCCCCCAGCGCAGCGCCTGGGCGGCGGGCTCGGCGGCAAAGCGTTTGCGCACCGCGTCGAACAGGCCGGTGTAGGTGGCGAGGTTAGATCGCGGTGTGCGGCCGATCGGTTTCTGATCGACCTGCACCAGACGGCGAAACGCGTCGGCTCCCTCTTTGATGCGACCGGCGCTCACCACCGCGCTGGTGGTCATTTCCTCGGAGTCGGTGGGATCGCTGCCCGCAGGTTCTTGGCCAAGGCGGTCCGCCATCAGGTCGACCAGTGCATGGCCCACCAGGCTCGACTTGCCCGAGCCCGACACGCCGGTCACGGCCGTGAGCACCCCGATGGGGAACTGCACGTCGATGTGGTGGAGGTTGTTGCAACTTACCCCCGCCAGTTGGAGCCAGCCCTGCG
Organism: Hydrogenophaga sp.; assembly: GCA_031426175.1. GTDB lineage: Bacteria > Pseudomonadota > Gammaproteobacteria > Burkholderiales > Burkholderiaceae_C > Hydrogenophaga. The sequence continues at coordinate 1,827 of JANPKR010000586.1, forward strand.
GTGTGCGGACTTTGCCGACGCGTGGCTTCGGCTCGGCGAAGAGGTGGAGCGCGGTGTGCGATGCGTGCACCGCACGCAGCCCTGCGGGCGGACCGCTGTACAGGACGCGCCCGCCGTTGTCGCCCGCCTCGGGACCGACATCCACGATCCAGTCGGCGTGCTTCATGAGGGCGAGATCGTGTTCGACCACAAACAGCGAGTTGCCTGCACGCTGGAGCCGG
>JANPKR010000587.1:0-2423 GCA_031426175.1 Hydrogenophaga sp.
ACGGCCCGGCTCGGTGTGGAGCCGCCACCCATGAAGATGGAAATGCCGACCACGCCTTCGTGGCCGACCACCGCGATTTCCGCCGACGAGCCGTTTTCCAGCACGTAGAGCAACGAGACGATCGCGCTGGTGGGGAAATACACAAACTGCATGGTCCCACCCGACTCATAAAGCACCTTGCCCAGCGGCAGATCCACCAGCTCAAGCTGGGGCTGCCAGCGCAGCCATTCGGCGTCGGGCAACGAGGCCAGAAGCTGGTTCTGGCGGGGGTTGTCGGGTTGGGTCAAATGGCTTTCCTCCGGGACGGCTGGGCCGATGGAGCGCTCATGAACGCCCTCACGTTGTAATCCGTGAAGCATCCCACATCCAGAGCCGTCTGTCCGTACGGTATCGAACATACAAAGTTTCAACCGATGGGGTCTCCTTCCAGCGGAACGACGAACACGGCGTGCGGGGGCAGCGCGGACCAGGCGAGGTGTTCGCCCACGGCCAGGAAGCCCACGCCCTGGCTGCCCCAGGTGGTGCGCACGGCGTCGGCGCTCTGGCGCACCAGCACAAAACGCAGGGTGCGACCCTCGCGCACGAGCGTGATCTCGGCGCGCGGCCAGTGCGCCGGCAGGCAAGGTGTGAAACACAGGTCATGCGCTGTCAGCTTCAGGCCGAAGATCGACTCGATGGCCGCGCGGTGCAACCACCCGGCCGCGCCGGTGTACCAGCTCCAGCCACCACGGCCAACGTAGGGCGGCTCGCTGTAGACGTCGGCCGCCATGGCGTAGGGCTCCAGGCCGTAGGCGGGCCCATGCACCGCGCTGCTGGCGCGGTGCGCCGGGCTCAGCCAGGTGAAGTGGCGGTAGGGCTCGTCCCGCGTGGCCGAACCGGCCGGCTCACGCACGGCCAGCGCCGCCACCGCCATGAGGCCCCACACGCCCGCATGGCTGTACTGGCCACCGTTCTCGCGTACGCCCGGCGGGTAAGCCTGGATGTAACCCGCGCTGGGCTGCGCGTGGGCCAGCGGCGGCGCCAGCAGCTGCAGCAGGCCGGCTTCGGCGTTGAATAGCTGCTCCGCCGCAGCCTCCATGGCCTGGCGCTGGCGCTCCAGCGGTGCCTGACCGCTGAGCACCGACCAGGCCTGGGCGATCAGGTCGATCCGGGCCTCGGGCTGGGTGTGCGAGCCGAGCGGGCTGCCGGCGTCGAAGAAGGCGCGGCGGTACCAGCCGCCGTCCCAGGCGTGGGTCTCCAGAGCCTGGCTCCAGCCCTGCAGCGCGGCTTCCCAGCGCGCGGCGCGTGCCAGTTCGCCACGTTCGCGCGCCAGCGGAACCCAGTCGCGCACCACGGCGCACAGAAACCACGCCACCCACACCGACTCGCCCCGGCCCTCATGGCCCACGCGGTTCATGCCGTCGTTCCAGTCGCCCGTGCCCATGAGAGGCAAGCCATGGGCGCCCACCGGCAGGCTTCGGTCGATGGTGCGCGCGGCGTGTTCGAACACGCTGGCCACCGAGCTGCTCACGCGCGGTGTGTCGTAAACGTCTTCGGCGCCCGGTGCGATCGTCAGGTCGTCGAGGAAAGGCACGGACTCGTCGAGCACGGCGCTGTCGCCCGTGGTGCGCAGGTAGTGCGCGCAGGCGAAGGGCAACCACAACAGGTCGTCGGAGAAGTGCGTGCGCACGCCGGCACCGCCCGGCGCGTGCCACCAGTGCTGCACGTCGCCCGCTGCGAACTGGCGCGAGGCGCACAGCACGATCTGATCGCGCAGCAGGCCCGGCGCAGCCCAGGTGAGGGCCATGGTGTCCTGCAGCTGGTCGCGGTAACCCGTGGCCCCGCCCGCCTGGTAAAAGCCGGCTTTGGCCCACAGCCGCGACGACACGGTCTGGTAGAGCAGCCAGCGGTTGGTCATGGCGTCAAACAGCGGATCGGGCGTGACCACCGTGGTGGCGCCCAGCAGCGCATCCCACTGCACCTTCGCAGCCTCTTCGCGTTCGCGGGGCACGCGTTTCATGGCGCGCACCGCGAGTTCTTGCGCGGCGGCGGGCGACGCTGCAAAACCCAGCAGATACACCTGCTCCAGCGTCGCACCGGGGCGCACCGTCACCGGACGCGAAAGCGCAGCACACGGATCGAGCCCGCTGCCACGGCGCTGACCGAGCCGCTGCGGCAGCCGCAGCAGACCCTGCGCGTCAAAGAAGGCCGCGCGGTCGCAGGTCCAGTCCAGGCCCTCGCTGCCACCCGGCGTGGCCTGGGCCTCCACCAGAAAAGCGGTGCCACCGCCCCAGCCGGCACCAGCCTCGGTCTGGGTGGCCATCAGGCCCACGAGACCAGCGGGTTCGCCCACCAGGCAGCGGCGCGTGTGCAGCGTGGCGCGGTCGCTGCGTTTCTCGCCCATGAGCCACTCCACCATGGCCACGGTGCGCAGGTGCGCCATG
>JANPKR010000588.1:0-1548 GCA_031426175.1 Hydrogenophaga sp.
AGATCGTGCGGATGAAGCTCATGTCGTGATCCACCACCATCAGCGAGTGTTCCCTTGAGCGTGAGGAACAGTTGCGCGGTGCGCTCGGTTTCATCGTCGGTCATGCCGGCCACGGGCTCGTCGAGCAGCAGCAGCTTCGGGTCCTGCATCAGCAGCATGCCGATCTCCAGCCACTGCTTCTGCCCGTGGCTCAGGTTGCCGGCCAGGCGGGCCGCGCTGTCGGCCAGGTGGATGGTCTGCAGCACCTCGCCCAAGCGGTCTTTCTCCAGCCCGGTGAGGCGGAACACCAGGGAGCGGCGCACGCCCTTGTCGGTGGCCAGCGCCAGTTCGAGGTTCTCAAACACGGTGAGGTGTTCGAACACCGTGGGCTTCTGGAACTTGCGGCCAATACCCATGGCCGCGATCTCGGCTTCGCGGTAGCGCAGCAGGTCGATGGTGCTGCCAAAGAACACGCTGCCCGAATCGGGCTTGGTCTTGCCGGTGATGATGTCCATCATCGTGGTCTTGCCTGCGCCGTTGGGGCCGATGATGCAGCGCAGTTCGCCAGGCGCGATGTCCAGGCTGAGGTTGTTGATGGCCTTGAAGCCGTCGAAGCTGACGTTCACGCCATCGAGGTACAAGATGCGACCGTGCGTGGTGTCCACCTGGCCCGGCACCACAAGCCTTGAAAAGCCTGCGGCGCGTCCACCCGATTCGGTGTTGCCGGTCGCACCGGCAGCCGCAATCTTCTGCAAGCGCTGCGCGCCCTCTTCCATCAGGTCGGGTGTCATGCCTGGCCTCCTTTGTGTCCGCGCAGTTTTTTCACCAGACCCACCACGCCTTGCGGCATGAAGAGCGTGACCACGATGAACAGCACGCCCAGGAAATACAACCAGTACTCGGGAAAGCTCACGGTGAGCCAGCTCTTGGCGCCATTGACGATGAAGGCACCGACGATGGGGCCGATGAGCGTGGCGCGCCCACCCACCGCCGCCCAGATCGCGATCTCGATGCTGTTGGCCGTGCTCATCTCGCCGGGGTTGATGATGCCGACCTGCGGCACATACAGCGCGCCGGCGATGCCGCACATCACGGCCGAGATGGTCCAGATGGTGAGCTTGTAGGGCAGCGGGTTGTAGCCGCAGAACATGACGCGGCTCTCGGCGTCGCGCACGGCCTGCAGCACCCGACCGAACTTGCTGTTGACCAGCCAGCGCGCCCACAAAAAGAAGCCCAGCAGCGTGAGGCCGGTGATGACGAACAGCGTCATGCGCATGCTGGGTGTGGCCAGCGGAATGCCCAGGATGCGCTTGAAATCGGTGAAACCGTTGTTGCCACCAAAACCGGTCTCGTTGCGAAAGAACAGCAGCAGCGCGGCGAAGGTGAGCGCCTGCGTGATGATGGAGAAATACACGCCTTTGATGCGCGAGCGAAAGGCGAAGTAGCCGAACACAAAGGCCACCAGGCCCGGCACCAGCACGATGAGCAGCAGCGTGGCGATGAAGCTGTCACTCAGCGCCCAGTGCCAGGGCAGTTCCTTCCAGTCGAGGAACACCATGAAGTCGGGCA
>JANPKR010000589.1:0-4056 GCA_031426175.1 Hydrogenophaga sp.
CGTACCAGCGCAGCGAGAAGCCGGTGAAGTTGGCGTCCTGCCGTGTGCTGTTGAAGCTGAACACGATCATGAAGAACAGCGGCAGGTACAGGAACAAATACACCGCCGCCAGCCAGAACTTGCCGAAGTGTTTTTCGAGGAAGGGTTTCATGCTGGTCCTCACTTGCGGGGTTCGGCTGCTTCGCCGGTGTAGTGGTAGTAGATCGCCAGTGGCACAACGATCAGCGCGATCATCACCACGGCCAGCGCGGTGGCGCGCGGCCAGTTGTTGCTGGTGAACATCTCGTCCCAGACCACGCGGCCGATCATGATGTTCTCCGGCCCGCCCAGCAGCGAGGGAATCACGAACTCGCCCACCGACGGAATGAACACGAGCATGAAGCCGGCCACGATGCCGGCCTTGGACAGCGGCACAGTGATCAGCCAGAAGGCCTTGAACGGCGTGGTGCCCAGGTCGTAGGCGGCCTCGAGCAGCCGGAAGTCCATCTTCACCAGCGTCGCGTAGAGCGGCAAGATCATGAACGGCAGGTACACATAGGTCATCCCCACCAGCATGGACACGTTGGTGTAGAGCATGAGGATGGGCTCACTGGTGATGCCCACCGCCATGAGCAGCTGGTTGAGCACGCCCTGGTCGGCCAGGATGCCTTTCCACGCATACACACGCAGCAGGAACGAGGTCCAGAACGGCAGCATCACCATCATCAGAAGCGCCGGGCGCACGCTGGCTGGCGAACGCGCGATGAAATAGGCAAACGGGTAGCCCAACACCAGGCACAGCACGGCCGTCCACAGCGCGTACCAGATCGAGCGCAGGTAGGCCTCGATGTAGATGGTCTTGAACAGCACGCCACCTTCGTCGCGGAAGATGGTCCAGTAGTTCTCGTACTTCAGGCTGAGCAGACCGGTCTGGCTGTCCCAGATCGGCTTGAACGGGTTGATGCTCTCGCCCATGTCCACAAAGCTGATGTAGAGCAGGATCAGGAAGGGCAGGAAGAAGAAGACGAACAGCCAGACGTAGGGCACGCCGATGACGAAGCGCTTGCCGGGCATGGGCAGGTTGATGGCCATGGTCAGTCCCTCAAGACCACGCCGGCCTTGTCGTTCCACCAGAAGAAGACGTTGTCCTCCCAGGTGATGTCAGACAAATCCTGCCGCGAGGTGTTGGCTTCGGTGATCTTGAGCTTGCTGCCGTTGCTGGCCTGCACGATGTAGGTGTTGTAGGAGCCGAAGTACGCGATCTCCTTGACCGTGCCGGTGAACAGGTTGGCGGCCACGCCGTCCGGGCGCTGTTTGCTGATCTCGATCTTCTCGGGCCGCACGGCCAGCGTCACCACCATGCCCAGATGGCCCGGCACACCGTGGCCGACCTGGATCTCGCCAATGCCGGTGCTGACTGCGCAGCGGTCGGGCTCGTCCACGCTGAGCTTGCCCTCGAACAGGTTCACGTTGCCGATGAAGTCGGCCACAAACCGGTTGGCCGGGTGTTCATAAATCTCCTCGGGCGTGCCCACCTGCAGCACGCGTCCCTTGCTCATGATGGCGATGCGGCTGGCCATGGTCATGGCCTCTTCCTGGTCGTGCGTCACCATCACCACCGTCACGCCCACCTTCTCGATGATGTTGACCAGCTCGAACTGGGTCTGCTCGCGCAGCTTCTTGTCGAGTGCGCCCAGGGGCTCATCGAGCAGCAGCAGCTTGGGCCGCTTGGCCAGGCTGCGCGCCAGCGCCACGCGTTGCTGCTGGCCACCCGAGAGCTGGTGCGGCTTGCGTTGGGCATAGGGCGTGAGCTGCACCAGGCCCAGCATCTCGTCGGTGCGCTGTTGCACCTCGGCCTTGGGCAGGCCTTCGCGCTTGAGGCCAAAGGCCACGTTTTCCCAGATGTTGAGATGCGGAAACAGCGCGTACGACTGGAACATCATGTTGACCGGGCGTTCGTAGGGCGGCATGGCCGCCACGTCCTGGCCACCCAGCAGGATGCGTCCGGAGGTTGGCTTCTCGAAGCCGGCCAGCATGCGCAGCAGGGTCGACTTGCCGCAACCCGAACTGCCCAGCAACGCGAAGATCTCGCCCTTGCCGATGGACAGCGACACCTCGTCCACGGCCACCGCTTCGTCGAAGCGCTTGACCAGTTTTTCGGTGACCAGATAACCCGTCTGGGTGCCCGTCTCTGCCATGTTCATTCCTTGTTGTCGTGTTCGTGTGCGTGAGACCAAGAAAAAGGGCTGTTCATACGGTGTGTACGAACAGCCCTGGATCAGGTCTGATGAAAACCCGGACGCCTTACTTGCCTTTTTTGAAGCTGTTGTAGGCGTTGGCCATGGCTTCGCGCGCTTCGTTGGTGAAGCTGCTGGGCGGGATCATCTTGGCGAAGTAGCCAGACTCGACAAAGATGGTCTTGTTGCCCGCGATCTCGGGGTTGATCTTGTCGGTCGCAGCCTTGTTGCCGGTGGGGTAGCTCATCTCGTTGGCCATGGCCGCGGCGTTTTCCGGGCGCAGGTAGAAGTCGATGAAGGCCATCGCGTTGTTCGGGTGCTTGGCATCCTTGGTCACGGCCATGGTGTCAAAGAAGATCAACGCGCCGGTGCTCGGCAGCAAGGCTTCGATCACGTCCTTGGAGCCGTTTTCCTTGGCGCGGCCGGCGGCGATGTTCACGTCACCCGACCAGGCCACGGCCACGCACGCTTTGCCGCCGGCGATGTCGTCGATCATGGTGGAGCTGAACAGGCGCACGTCTTTGCGCACCTTCATCAGCATCTCGTTGGCCAGCTTGTAATCGGCCGGATCGTTCGAGTAAGCGTCCTTGCCGATGTAGTGCAGCGCAACCGGCATGATCTCGGTCGGCGAATCCAGGTAGGCGATACCGCAGGACTTGAGCTTGCTGGTGTACTCGGGCTTGAACACCAGATCCCAGGCGTTCTCGGGCATGGCCATGCCACCCAGGGCCTTCTCGACCTTGGTCTTGTTGATGCCCACGGTGGTGAAGCCCCAGGCCCACGGCACCAGGTGCTTGTTCTCGGGGTCGGCCTTGGTCAGCGTGGTCATGATCGCCGGATCCATGTTGGCCAGGTTCGGGATCTGCTCCTTCTTGAGCGGCTGCAGCAGGCCGCCTTCGATCTGGCCTTTGGCGAACACGGTGCCGGGGACCACGATGTCGTAGCCGGTGTTGCCCGCCACCAACTTGGCGTGCAGCGCTTCGTTGGTCTCGAACGTGTCGTAGTTGACCTTGATCCCGGTTTCCTTCTCGAAGTTGGCGATCATGCCCTCGGGGATGTAGTCGGGCCAGTTGTAGATGTTGAGGACCTTTTCGTCATCAAGCACCGGGCCGGCGGGCACGGGCGGAGCGGCCGGCGCGGCGGCGACCGGCGCAGGCGCGGCGGGTGCGGCAACGGGCTCTTCTTTCTTGCCGCAAGAAGCCAGCAGGATGGCCGACATGGCAATAACCAAAACGTGTTTCTTCATGGTGGTGCTCGCTCCTGAGAGGGGTTGATCAACGACAAATCGAACCGGAAGGCGTGGAAAAAGACTCGAAAACCATCTAGCAAGTTCCAGACCCGCTGCCGCCCGAACCGCACCTCATCGGTGCGTTCCGGGGTACCGCAGGGGGCATTCTATTCACGCGTGCTGGCCAGCGGCCTGCAGCTGGGCCAGGGTGGCGTCCAGGCAGGTGTGGATCAGCGCCATCATCTCGTCAATCTGGGCCCGCGTCATGATCAGCGGCGGCGCAATGATCATGCGGTCGCCCACGGCGCGCATGATCAAACCGTTCTTGAAGCAATGGGCGCGGCACATCATGCCCACGCCCAGGTCCGGGTCGAACGTGGCCTTGGTGGCCTTGTCCTTCACCAGCACCAGCCCGGCCACAAAGCCGCAGGTCTCGGCCACACCCACCAGCGGGTGGTCATTGAGCTCGGCGAAGCGCTCGGCAAGGTACGGGCCGATGTCGTCCTTCACCCGCCCGGGCAGGTTCTCGCGCTCCATCAGCTCGATGTTGGCCAGCGCCACCGCGCAGGCCACCGGGTGGCCGCTGTAGGTGTAGCCGTGGTTGAACTCGCC
>JANPKR010000590.1:0-5861 GCA_031426175.1 Hydrogenophaga sp.
GTGTCCCGGCGGCAAGGAGCGCATGCGCCGCCTCATGAACGTGGTGGCCTCGGGCCGCATCGACCTGGGTCTGATGGTCACCCACCAGTTCAAGCTCGACGACATCGTGGCCGCCTACGAGCTGTTTGCGAACCAGCGCGACGGCGTGTTGAAGGTGGCCATCAAGCCCTGAGGCCGCACGGCGCCCTTGTGTACGTTGATGCACAGACCCGGCCGCGCCGGGGGGTGAGCATGGACCCACTCCGTCCATTTCACAGGGGAACACCCATGAGCCCAACCCACACGCCTGCTTCAAGAACCGAGCTGGTCGACAAAGACATGGTCGAGCAGGCCAACCCTGGCCACGGCATTCCCTCGCAAGACCCGGAGGCGGCGGCGCAGTCGCCGCTGAACCCCGATGAAGCCGAGCGCGAGGCCAAGTCCGTGCTGGCCGGCGGTGGCGTGATCGTGGGGGCGGCGGCGGGTGCGGCCATTGGCACCTTGGTGGCCGGCCCGGTGGGCGCGGTGGTGGCGGGTACCGTGGGTGCTGTTGCTGGCGCGCTTGGCGGCGTGGCCGCCGGCCCCCTGGTGAGCCAGGACGAGCCGGACGCCGCCAAACCAACGCAGAAGGCGCCCGTCAAGCCTTGAGGGCGTCAGCCGGGTCTGCCGCTTCAGGCAGCGGCAGAGCCCTGTTCGATCCGCATGCGCTCGATCATGAAATCGGCCGCTTCGAGGATGTGCCGGCGAGCCAGGCGCTCGGCGCCTTCGCCGTCGCCCGCCGCCACGGCGGCCAGCAACGCTTCGTGCTGATCCCAGATGTCGCGCGGTTTGTCGTCGCGCATCAGCACCTCGCCCATCACGCGCTGGGTCTGGGTCCAGTGGGTCTGCATCGAGGGGGCCACCAATGGGTTGCCCGACAAGGTGTAGATGAAGTCGTGAAAGGCCATGTCGGCCGAGATCATGTTGTGGAACGAACGACTCGTCACGGCCTTGCGACCCGCGCGGATCAGGGCGGGGCCCTTGGCGGCGGCCTCGTCGGCGTTGTTTTCAGCGGCCTTGCGAAACGCCAGGCCTTCGATGACCGAACGCACGTCGTACATCTGGCGCACGTGGTCGAGGTCGAGCGGCGCCACCTGCAGGCCACGGCCCGGCGCATCGATGAGCACACCTTCCTTGCGCAGCAGGGTTAGGGCATGCTGCACCGGCTGGCGTGAAATGCCGAGCTGCAGCGCGAGCTGTTCCTGGATGATGCGCACGCCGGGCCGCAGATGACCCGCTGCGATGTCCGCCAGGATCGAGCGGTGAACCTGTTCAACCAGGCTGGGGGCGGCGTTCAGTGTTTTCATGATGGCGCAATGGTAGTGGGGCGTCAGCCCGCCCTCCAGCGCCGCTCGGCGTCGTCCCAGGCGCCCAGTGCCTGCAGGTCGGGCACCCAGGCCAGACCCGACTTGGCGTCCGAGGACGCGGCTTCGGGAGTCACCACCACGTCCAGCAACGCCGGGCGGCCCGCGCCCAGCTCGGCCAGCGCGCGCGCGATGGCGCCGGGCAGCTCACCAGCCTGGGTGACGCGCTCCGCGTGCATGCCAAAGGCGCGTGCCATGGCCGCGTGGTCGGCGAACTGCAGGTGCGTGCCCACCACCTTGCCGTGGGTCTCTTGCTGGTCGCGCACCTCGATGGCCCACGAGCCGTTGTTGGCCACCACCACCAGCACCGGCGCTTTTTGCCGCACGGCGGTGTCGATCTCCATGGCGTTGAAGCCGAAGGCACCGTCGCCGGTGGCCACCACCACCGTGCGGCCCGGGCAGGCCAGGCTGGCCGCGATGCCGAACGGCGTGCCGATGCCGATGCAGCCGAGCGAGCCGGGATCGAGGTAGGTGGTGGCTGGCAGGCCCACGCGTGCAAAGCTCAGGAAGTCGCCGCCATCGGCGACCACGATGGCGTCGGTGGGCAGGGCTTTGCGCAGCGCGGCCAGGACGCGGTTGGGATGCAGGCGGCCGTCGCTGCCGTTGGGTGCGTCCTGCATGGACTGGTGCAACTTCGTCGAACGCAGCAGGTGCTGTTCACGCAAGCCGGCAAGCCAGGTGGCGTCGCTGGCGGGGGCGTGGTCGGGTGCCGCGTCCAGCAGGGCCTGCAGGGCCAGCGCCGGGTCGGCGAACAGCTCCACGGCGCCTCTGCGGTTGTCGCGCAGCTCGGCCGCGCAGTCCGCGATGCGCAGGAAAGCGGCTTCGCCGAACACCGCGGGTGACCCGTAGGCGAGCTGGAAGTCGAGCCGCCGCCCCACCGTGACGATCAGGTCGGCCTGGCCCATCACGCCGCCACGCATGGCGGCCACCACGCTGGGGTGTTCGTCGTCGATCAGGCCCCGGCTCTCACCCGTGTCGAGGTAGGCCGCGCCCACGCGGTTGAGCAGCGCAGTCAGCGCCAGGCCGGCGCCGCGGGCCCCGCGCCCCGAGATGAACAGCGGACGCTTCGCCGCCCAGAGTTGCTGCACCGCGGCCTGCACGGCTCGTGGATTCGGCGGCTGGGGCAGGGCGGGTGGTGGTGTGAAGATCTCGGGCAACTGCACCGCGCGGGCCACGTCGGCGCGCAGGGTGTCGATGGGAAAGTCCAGGTACACCGGCCCGGGCTCACCCGCTTCGCCCAGGGCGCGGGCGGCGGCCTCGGCCAACTCCTGTGGCACCAGATCGGGGTGGCGCACCGTGCGTGCGTAGCGCGTGAGGCTGCGCACCAGCTCGGTGTGCACGATGTCCTGCAGCGCGCCGCGGTTTTCCTGCGCGGAGGGCGGCAGGCCCGAGAGCACCAGCACCGGGGCCTTGGCCACGTGGGCGTTGGCCATGCCCGTCATGGCGTTGGTGACCCCCGGCCCGGCGGTGACGAGCGCCACGCCAAGACCCCCTGTGAGCTGCGCTTCGGCGTGCGCCATGTAGACCGCCGCGCGCTCGTCGCGCACGTCCACGATGCGGATGCCTTCGGCGTCCAGCCGCATCCAGATCGGCATGATGTGCCCCCCACACAGCGCGTAGACGCGCTTCACGCCCCGGGCCTTCAGAAATCGGGCAATGACGGCGGCGGCGGACTGCTCGCCAATGGGCGGTGGGGCCATGTTGTCTCCTGGTGGATGCCGGGGTCGGTCTGTCGCCGAGCCAACAGCGTGGAAGGGAATCAACCGCGGCGGGGGTTGACGGCAACTGAATTCTGAATTCAGAATTCATAAAAATCAAGCCCTTCTGCCTCCCAACCGCGAAGCGCCCTCACAGGAGACCCTCCATGAGCCACCTGCTCACCATGGCCGATGCCGTCGCCACCCACGCCCGCCTGACGCCGGACAAGCTCGCGGCGCGCGATTCGCGCCGACGCCTGAGCTTTGCGCAGTGGGACCGGCGCGCCTCGCAACTCGGCGCTGCCTTGCTGGGCTTGGGTCTGGTTCGGGGCGACCGGGTGGGCGTGATCGCCTACAACTGCCTGGAGTGGGTGGAGATCTACGCCGGGATGGCCCGCGCTGGACTGGTGGTGGTGCCGCTGAACTTCCGGCTCACCGGCCCTGAGATCGCCTACATCCTCGGCCATGCCGACGTGGCTGCGGTGATCACCGGGCCGGAGTTTTGCGCCACGGTGGACAGCGTGCGCGGTGAACGGCCGCTGCCCGCCGGGCGCCATGTGGTGCTGGCCGATGACGCGCCCGCCGGCTGGGTGAGCTACGAGGCGCTGATGGCAGGCGCCCCCGCCGAGCCGGTGTTCGAGCGCGTGCCACCCGAGAACATGTGCGCACTCATGTACACCTCGGGCACCACCGGGCGGCCCAAAGGCGCCATCCGCAACCACGGCGGCAACACCCTGATTGCCCTGGCCACCGCACTCGAAATGGGCTTCACCCGCGACGACACCGCGCTCTTGGTGATGCCGCTGTGCCACGCCAACTCGCTCTACTTCGGCTCCACCTTCATCCACCTGGGCGCGACGATCGTGATCGACGACCGCCGCAGCTTCGACCCCGAGGCACTGCTCAAGACCCTGGCCGAAGACCGCGTGACCTTCACATCGCTCGTGCCCACGCACTACATCATGTTGCTGGCGCTGCCCGACGAGGTGAAAGCCCGGTACGACCTGAGCGCCGTGGGCAAGTTGATGATCTCGTCAGCCCCGGCACGGCAGGACACCAAGCGCGGGATCATGGAGCTGTTTCCCAACGGACAGCTGTACGAGCTCTATGGCTCCACCGAGGCCGGCTGGGTCACGCTGCTGCGTCCACAGGAGCAGTTGCGCAAGCTCGGTTCGGTGGGACGCGAGTGGGCCGGCAGCGGTGCCATCCGCCTGCTGGACGAGCAGCGCCGCGAGGTGCCAGACGGCGAAGTGGGTGAACTGTTTTCACGCACCGCTTACGTGTTCGACGGCTACTGGCACAACCCTGAAAAAACCACCGAAGCCATGGACGGCGAATGGTGCTCGGTGGGTGACATGGCGCGCCGCGACGAAGAAGGTTTCATCTGGCTGGTGGACCGCAAGAGCAACATGATCATCAGCGGCGGCGAGAACGTGTACCCCTCCGAGGTCGAGGGCGTGCTCGGCCAGCATCCCAAGGTGCGCGACGTGGCGGTGATCGGTGTGCCACACGACAAGTGGGGCGAAACCGCCAAGGCCGTGGTGGTGCTGCACGAGGGCGAGGCCGCCACCGAAGCCGACCTTCGCGACTGGTGCCGCCAGCGCCTGGCGGGCTACAAGTGCCCCAGCGAGGTGGTGTTCATCACCGAGCACGACATGCCCCGCACCGCCACCGGCAAGATCCTGCACCGCGTGTTGCGGCAGCGGTATCTGGCGGCGTGATTGCGGGGTGGTGCCTCAGCAAGACGCGCGGGGCTGACCGGGGCCTTTATGGCACGCGGTACAGCGCGCAGAGCTTGTTGCCGTCCGGGTCGCGCACATAGGCCAGGTGCATGCTGCCCGATGGGCCGCCGCGCGGGCCGGGTGCCTCTTCAATCGACACGCCGCCGTGCGCCACTGCCGCGTCGTGAAATGCCTGCAACTGCTCGGCTGAAGAGCACTTGAATCCGACAGTGCCGCCGTTGGCGGGGCACGCGGCTTCGCCATTGATGGGTTCGGTCACGCAGAACGATGTGCCTTCGTGGCGAAAGAAAAGCCGCTTGTGGCCCGAACCTGCTGTGTTCTCCACCGGCCCGCCCACGCCGAGCGTCGCAAGGACCGCGGTATAGAACTTCTTGGAGCGCTCAAGGTCGTTGGACCCCACCATCACATGACTGAACATTGTTTTTTCCTTGCAGCAAAGAAATTTTGCGGGTGGATCGTAGCGTCTGGTGAAGAACCGAGTGGGTTGCAAGGCCGAAAGCAGCCTTCATCGGGCGGGCATCGTCTGACGTTCCTGACTCGACATACCCCAACGGATGGGCAGCATGGTGTTAGCCTGAGACCAGGCGCTGCCCCTGCAAGCTTGGGTGTCCGCTGCGATCACGTTCACGAACTTCTAGAGGTGTTCACATGAAAAAAAGTCTGGTCAGGAACGGATTCATCGCAGCCGGTGTCATGAACATCGGAGGTGTGCTGCTGTTCTCTCGCGCTTTCAGCAACAACGTCATTGCCGAAGCGGACCCCATCGTCATGTCGAACTTTGGCCTGCTGATGATTGCTGTGTGGGGGCTGGCTTACCTGGGCGCTGCATCGGTGAGCACAGGCATCAAATGGCTGGCCGGCGCTTTTGCCATGGAGAAGCTGGTCTATGTGGTGGCGTGGTTGCTGTGGCTGTCCAATAACAGCCTTGCGGCCGTGTACGCCAAGGATCTTTTCGCCGGGATGTTTTTCAGTATCTACGGCTTGAACGATCTCGTGTTCATGCTGTTCTTTGCCTGGGTCTTCTTCTCGGCTCCAACCCA
>JANPKR010000591.1:0-1962 GCA_031426175.1 Hydrogenophaga sp.
GTGGAGCAGGTGGCGCGCGTGACCAAGGGCTTTTCGGACGCCGGTATCCTGGTACACGCCTACCTCATGTACGGCTTTCCCACCCAGACCGTGCAGGACACGGTGGATGCGCTGGAGTACGTGCGCCAGCTGTTCGAGAACGGCTGCATCCAGAGCGGGTTCTTCCACCGCTTTTCGTGCACCGTGCACTCTCCCGTGGGCCTGGACCCGGCCTCTTACGGCATCGAACTGATTCCGCTGCCACCGGTCACGTTCGCCAAGAACGACATCGGCTTCATCGACCCGAGCGGCGTGGACCACGATGCGCTCGGCGTGGGCCTGCGCAAGGCGATCTACAACTACATGCACGGCATTGGCCTTGACGAAGACGTGCGCGCATGGTTCAGCCATTTGCCGGGGAAGGTGCCCAAGCCGACCGTGGGCCGAAACCGCATCGCCAGGGCACTCACACAGACCGCTTGAACGTCAGGCCGATTCCGCCGCAATCTGCCGCAACGCCTGCTCGAACACCGCCGCGGGTTGCCCGCCCGAAATCAGATGCCGGTCGTTGATGATCACAGCCGGCACCGAGTGGATGCCGACGCTGGTGTAGAAGCCCTCGCGCTCGCGCACGGCCTGCGCAAACTCATCGCTCGCCAGAATGGCCGTCGCTCGGGATTCGTTCAGACCCACCTCGCGCGCACAAGCCAGCAACACGGCGTGGTCACCCATGGCCTCCGAGCGCGTGTGGCAGGCAGCGAGCAGGGCTTTTTTCAGCGCGTGTTGCTGGCCTGCGGCGCCCTCGAGCCCAGCCCAGTGCAGCAAGCGATGGGCGTCAAACGTGTTCCAGATGCGGCCTCGGCCTTCCGGGTTGAAAACAAAGCCCACCTCGGCGCCGCGCGCACGGATCGTCTCGCGGATCTGCACCTGCTGCGCGGCGGTGGAGCCGTACTTCTGCGTCAGGTGCTCGCCGATGTCCTGGCCCTCGGCGCCCATCTTCGGATTGAGTTCAAAGGGCTGAAAATGCAGCTCGGCCAACACCTCGCCCTGCAGTTTGCCCAGTGCTTCTTCGAGCGCGCCCAGCCCGACAGCGCACCAGGGGCACGAGACATCGGACACAAAATCGATCTTGAGGGATGTGGTCATGGCCGCGATGGTAGGCCGCTGGCCTTGACCGCAAACGCGGCAGGGGCTTGCGCCACAATCGCAGCACACCCCACGCCGCATTCCACGTCACCGCACCTCCATGACCGACCGCTACGCCGTTCTCGGCAACCCCATTGGCCACAGCAAGTCGCCCCTCATCCACAGCCTGTTTGCGCAGGCCACCGGGCAGGACATCGGCTACACCGCCATCGAGACGCCGTTGGATGGTTTCAGAGACACCGTGATGCGCTTTCGCGCGGATGGCGGTCGCGGTCTGAACGTTACCTTGCCGTTCAAACTGCAGGCCTTCGAGATCGCCACCGAGCCGAGCGAGCGCGCCCGCCTGGCCGGCGCGGCCAACTGCCTCAAGTTCGAAGGCGACCGCATCCTGGCCGACAACTTCGACGGCGTGGGCCTGGTCAACGACCTGCAGCGCAACCTTGGCTGCCCGTTAGCCGGCAAACGCGTGCTCCTGCTGGGTGCCGGGGGCGCCACGCGCGGCGCGCTGCTCCCCATTGCCGCGCAGCACCCCGCTGGGCTCTCGATTGCCAACCGCAGCGCCGACAAGGCGCATGTGCTCAAGCGCGACTTCGCGGCACACGCCCAACTGCAGTCGGGCGGGTACGACGACCTCGCAGGACAAAGCTTCGACGTGGTGATCAACGCCACGTCCACCGGACTCACGCAGGAGGCGCTGCCCTTGCCGGCAGGCTTGTTCGCGCCGGGCTCTGTCGCCTACGAAATGGTTTACGGCAAAGGCCTCACGCCGTTTCTGCAACAGGCCCGCGCCGCCGGCGTGAGCACCTTGGCCGACGGCGTGGGCATGCTGGTGGAACA
>JANPKR010000592.1:0-2734 GCA_031426175.1 Hydrogenophaga sp.
AACCGATCCCGCTGACACATTTGCGGCCTCCAGGGCCGGCATCACCATGAACCGTTACCCGCTGTGGAAGTACGCGATCCTCCTGGTCGTCTTGCTGATCAGTGCGATCTACGCGCTGCCCAACCTGTTTGGCGAGTCGCCCGCGGTGCAGGTGTCAGCCGCGCGGTCCACCGTGCGCATTGACAGCGGCACGGTGACCCGGGTCGAGCAGGCATTGGCGGCACAAGGTGTTGAAGCTGCTCTGATCCAGCTGGATGCCAATTCGGTCAAGGCACGCTTCGAGAACACCGACGACCAGCTCAAGGCCCGCGACGCGTTGGAAAAAGCGTTCAACCCCGATCCGGCCGAACCCGGCCACGTGGTGGCGCTCAACCTGTTGCCGCGCACACCCGCGTGGCTGATCTCGCTGGGTGCGTCGCCCATGTACCTCGGTCTGGATCTGCGGGGTGGTGTGCACTTCATGCTCCAGGTCGACATGGCTGCGGCCTTGCAACGCCGGGCCGATGTGATGGCCGCTGATCTGCGCAGTGCGTTGCGTGAGAAAGGCGTGCGCCATGGCGGCATCAGCCGCAGTGGGCAGACCATCGAGCTGCGGGCCCCCGACGCCCAGACCGCGCAGGCGGTCAGCGGTTTGATCCGGGACCAGTTTGCCGATCTCGTGGTGACCGAAACACCCGATGGCACGGGCACGAGGATGGTGGCCACCATCAAGCCCGAAGCGGCTCGCCTGGTGCAAGATCAGGCCTTGAAGCAGAACATCACGACCCTGCACAACCGCATCAACGAACTGGGTGTGGCTGAGCCAGTGATCCAGCAGCAAGGCGCTGACCGCATCGTGGTGCAACTGCCCGGCGTGCAAGACACCGCCAAGGCCAAGGACATCCTGGGCCGCACCGCCACGCTGGAAGTACGCATGGTCGACGAGTCCTCCGAGGGTCAGGCCGCTGCGCGCGGCACCGCTCCGGTGCCCTTCGGCTCCGAGCGTTACCCCGAGAGCAACGGCCAGCCCGTCATCGTCAAGCGCGATGTGCTGCTGACCGGCGAGAACCTCACCGACGCACAGGCCGGTTTTGACAGCCAGACCCAGGAAGCCGCGGTGCACTTGACCTTGGATGCCAAGGGCGCACGCATCTTCCGCGACGTCACGCGCGAGAACGTGGGCAAGCGCATGGCGATCATCTTGTTTGAGAAAGGCCGTGGCGAGGTGGTCACGGCGCCGGTGATCCGCGGTGAAATCGGCGGCGGTCGGGTGCAGATTTCCGGCGCCATGACCAGCGTGGAGGCCAGCGACACGGCCTTGTTGCTGCGCGCAGGCTCGTTGGCCGCGCCCATGGAAATCGTCGAAGAACGCACCATCGGCCCCAGCCTGGGCGCCGAGAACATCGCCAAGGGTTTCAACAGTGTGATCTGGGGCTTCGCGGTCATTGTGTTCTTCATGTGCGTTTACTACGCGCTGTTCGGTATGTTCTCCAGCATCGCGCTGGCATTCAACCTGCTGTTGCTGGTGTCCTTGTTGTCCATGCTGCAGGCCACGCTCACCTTGCCGGGCATCGCCGCCATGGCGCTGGCGCTGGGCATGGCGATCGACTCCAACGTGCTGATCAACGAGCGCGTGCGCGAAGAGCTGCGCCGTGGCGCTTCGCCGCAGGTGGCGATCAACACCGGCTATGACCAGGCTTGGGGCACCATCCTCGACTCCAACATCACCTCGCTGATCGCTGGCCTGGCGCTGCTGATCTTCGGATCCGGTCCGGTGCGCGGTTTCGCGGTGGTGCACTGCCTGGGCATTGTCACCAGCATGTTCTCCTCGGTGTTCTTCTCTCGCGGACTGGTCAACCTCTGGTACGGCCGTCAGAAGAAGCTCAAGACCGTGTCGATCGGCACCGTGTGGCGCCCGGATGACAAGACCCCGGCCGTCAAGGCCGATTGAACGAGGCATCGCAGCATGGAACTCTTCCGCATCCGCAAGGACATCCCGTTCATGAAGCACGCGATCGTGCTGAACGCCATCTCGTTCGTCACCTTCGCACTCGCAGTCTTCTTTCTCACCACCCGGGGCATGCACCTGTCGGTGGAATTCACCGGTGGCACCGTGATGGAGGTGGCTTACGAGCAACCTGCCGATCTGGAGTCGGTCCGCAAGGTGATCGAAGGCCTGGGCTATGCCGACGTGCCGGTTCAGAACTTCGGCACCTCGCGCGACGTCTTGCTGCGCCTGCCGGTGCAGGCTGGCCAGTCGTCCGGGCAACAGAGCGAAACTGTGTTGGCGGCCTTGAAGGCGCAGAACCCGACAGTGGAGTTGCGGCGCACCGAATTCGTGGGTCCGCAAGTGGGTCAGGAGCTGCTCTCCAGCGGCCTCATGGCCCTGGGCCTGGTGATCGTGGGCATCATGATCTATCTGGCCTTCCGCTTTGAGTGGAAGTATGCGGTTTCGGCCATCGTCGCCAACCTGCACGACGTGATCATCATCCTGGGCTTTTTCGCTTTCTTCCAGTGGGAGTTTTCTCTCGCTGTGCTGGCCGCCGTGCTCGCGGTGCTGGGCTATTCGGTCAACGAATCGGTGGTGATCTTCGACCGCATCCGCGAGACCTTTCGCAAGCAGCGCAAGATGAACACGCAACAGATCATCGACCACGCAATCACGTCGACCATCAGCCGCACGATCATCACGCACGGATCCACCCAGATCATGGTGCTGTCCATGCTGCTGTTCGGTGGCCCGACGCTGTTCTAC
>JANPKR010000593.1:0-4951 GCA_031426175.1 Hydrogenophaga sp.
GACGCCTTCCGCGTGAACGGCAACGAGCTGCGCTGCAAGGTGTTCGGCGAGGGCGGCAATCTCGGCTGCACGCAGAACGGCCGCATCGAGTTTGCCCAGGCCGGTGGCCTGATCTACACCGACGCCATCGACAACTCCGCCGGGGTGGACTGCTCCGACCATGAAGTCAACATCAAGATCTTGCTGGGCGCCGTGCAGGAAGCGGGGGGCCTCACGCTGGAGAGCCGCAACGACCTGCTGGCCAGCATGACGAACGAGGTCGGCCTGCTCGTGCTCCAGGACAACTATTACCAGACCCAGCAGATCGAACTGGCCGCCACACGCCCCGTGTACCTGCTCGATGGGCAGCAGAACCTGATGCGCTGGCTTGAACACATCGGTCTGCTCAAGCGCGCCATCGAGTTCCTGCCCAGTGACGAGGAGCTGGGCAAGCGCAAGCGCGAAGGCCGTGGTCTGACCCGCCCAGAAAACGCGGTGCTCATGGCCTACGCCAAGATGAACCTGTTCGACGAGCTGTGCGCGAGCAGCCTGCCCGACGATCCGTTTTTCGCCCGCGTGCTCAAGACGTACTTCCCCACGGTGCTGGGCGAGCGCCATGCTGACTTCATCGCGCAGCACCCGCTCAAACGCGAGATCATCGCCACCTTCATGACCAACACGGTGGTCAACCGGGTCGGTGCAACCTTCGTCAACTTCCTGGCCAACGAAGCCTCCTGCACGGCGGCCGAGGTGGTCAGCGCCTACACGCTGGCGCGCGAGGTGTTCGCATTGGAGCCGATCTGGGACCAGATCGACGCGTTGGACAACAAGGTCACGACCGAGCTGCAGCTCAGCCTGCTCACCCAGCTGGCGGTCATCGCCCAGCGAGCCAGCCGCTGGATGTTGCGCCACCGAGGCCAGGGCGATCTGCCCAAGCTGATCGCGAAGTACCGTCCTGCGGCCCGCACGCTGCGCGAACACGTCGACCAATGGCTGCCCGCGACCGCTCTGGCTTCGTGGAAAGCGGCCAGCGCCCGCCTGGTGCAGGCCGGGGTGGACGCCCAGCTCGCCGACGACCTCACCGTGCTGGACCACCTGTACCCGGTGCTTGATCTGGTGGACGTTGCGGCCAAGGCCGGCAGCACGCTGGAGCTGGCCGCGCGCACCTACTTTGCGATCGAGAACACACTGGGCCTGGACCGCTGGCGTCAGCGCATCGGCCAACTGCCGACCGATTCGCTGTGGCAGTCGCAGGCCCGCGCCAGCGCGCGCGACGACGTGTATTCGATTGCCGGCCAACTGGTGCTCTCGCTGCTCAGCAGCCAGCAGACGCTGGCCGAGTGGCAGGATCAGCATGCGAAGGCGATCGCGCGCGTCAACGACATGCACGAGAGCATCGCGGGTCTGGCGCCCGATCTCGCGCCTGTCTCGGTTGCGCTGCGCGAGCTGCGCCAGCTCGGCTAGCCGATCAGACTTGGAATTGGAGTGCGGCGAGGCCGGCGTACACGCCGCCTTGCGCCACCAGTTCGGTGTGTGTGCCTTGCTCCACCAGCCGGCCGTGGTCCAGCACCACGATCAGGTCGGCCTGTTGCACGGTGGCCAGGCGGTGTGCGATCACGAGCGTGGTGCGGTCCTTCATGGCCGATTCCAGCGCGGCCTGCACCATGCGTTCGCTCTGCGCATCCAGCGCGCTGGTGGCCTCATCCAGCAGCAAAAGCGGTGGGTTCTTGAGCATGGCGCGTGCAATGGCGATGCGCTGGCGTTGCCCACCTGAAAGGCGCACACCGCGCTCGCCCAGGAAGGTGTCGTAGCCCTCAGGCAGCTGGTCGATGAATTCGTCGGCAAAGGCTGCGGCCGCCGCCGCGCGCACCGCGGCGTCGCTGGCGCCCGGCTTCCCGTAGCGGATGTTCTCCATCGCACTGCTGGAGAAGATCACCGGGTCCTGCGGCACGATGCCCACGCGGTTGCGCAGGTCCTGCAGGCTCATCTGGTGAATCGGCACACCGTCCAGCCGGATCGTGCCCAAGGCTGGATCGTAGTAGCGCAGCAGCAGCCCGAAGACCGTCGTCTTGCCCGCGCCGCTGGGCCCCACCAGCGCCACTGTCTGCCCGGGCCGCACTGCAAGCTTGAAACCTGTGAGCGCGGCCTGTGCCGGGCGCGAGGGGTAGTGGAAGGTGATGTCGTCAAACACCAGCGCACTGCCGCCCTGCGGCGTGGGCGCCTGCAGCGGCTGCGCGGGCGACTGCACCGGCGAGGAACTGGCCAGCAGCTCCATCAGGCGCTCACTCGCTCCCGCGGCGCGCAGCAGGTCACCATAGACCTCGCCCAGCACAGCCACTGCGCCCGCCAGGATGATGATGTAGAGCACCGTCTGCCCCAGGTGGCCAGGCGTGATGGTGCCCGCCAACACCGCCTGAGTGCCCTGGTACAGGCCCCACAGCAACAGACCGGCGGTGGTGATGATGATGAAAGCCACCAGCACCGAGCGCGCGCGCGTGCGCTTGATCGCGGTGTCGAAGGCGAACTGGGTCGACGCGTTGAAGCGCGCCGCTTCGCGGTCTTCGGCGGTGTAGCTCTGCACCACTGGAATGGCGTTGAGCACCTCGGCCGCGATAGCGCTGGAGTCGGCCACGCGGTCCTGGCTGGCGCGAGAGAGCTTGCGCACGCGCCGTCCGAACCACATGCTCGGCAGCACCACCAGCACGATGATCAGCAGCACCTGCAGCATCACATACGGGTTGGTCCACACCAGCATGACGAGCGCGCCGATGCCCATGACGGCGTTTCGCAGGCCCATGGACAACGACGAGCCCACCACCGTTTGCACCAGCGTGGTGTCGGTGGTCAGCCGCGAGAGCACTTCGCCGGTCTGTGTGGTTTCGAAGAACTGCGGGCTTTGGCGCAGCACATGGCTGTAGACCGCATTGCGCAAATCGGCGGTGACACGTTCACCGAGCCAGCTCACGAGGTAGAAGCGCATGGCCGAGAAGATGCCGAGCGCCACCGCCACGGCGAAGAGAGTCGCAAAGTGCCCTGTCAGTGCCATCGCTTGTTCGCCGCGCCCGGCGGGGGCAAGGCCACTGTCGATGAGGAAGCGCAAGGCCAGAGGAAAAGCCAGTGTGGCGGCGGCGGCCAGCACCAGAAACAAGATGGCCAGACCGATCTGCAAGCGGTAGGGCCGCAGAAACGGCAACAGGCCGTTGAGCGATGTGGGGGAGGTGGCTTTGGCGCGCTCGGCGGGGGAGGAGGAACTCATGCAGGGGAGTGTGCCGGGTTTTCTGGGCGCCTGTTTTGCGTGCCCAAGCGCGTTGGGCACATCTGCCAGGGGTAAGTCATTGGTACAAATGTTTGATGCTAGGATCGCGGCCAAATTTTCAACCACCAGGAGGGAAGGGATGGCACGTCACAGCGAATTTGAAGCAACCGAGGTCCTGCCCGACAGCCGATCGCCCGGCAACGAACCGGCACATCCACTGGGCATCCGCTTCACCGGTTCGGGCAGCGAGTACTTCCGCATCTGGATCGTCAATTTGCTGCTGACGTTGATCACATTCACCCTGTATTGGCCCTTTGCGCGCGCGCGCCGGCTGGCTTACTTTCAAAACAACACGCTGGTGGGCCAGGATCCATTGGGCTTTCACGGCGACCCCTGGAAGATGTTCCGCGGCTACCTGATCATGCTGATGTTTGGTGTGTCCTACTGGGGCGTGTCCAACTTCGCTCCCGCCTTCACGTGGCTGCCTTTGCTTGTGCTTGCCGCGTTGTGGCCAGCGCTGTGGCGCGCTTCGCTGCAGTTTCGCTTGCGCAACACCAGCTGGCGTGGCGTGCGCATGTCGTTCACCGGCGACCTCAAGGGCGCCTACCTGTGCATGCTGCCGTTCTTCATCCCGGTGGTGTTGATCGGGCTGGTCATCGGTGTCGCCGCATCGGCCACGCAGGGCTCGGAGCAAGGCGCAGCCGGTGCCGTGTTTGCCGCAGTCACTGGCTTGGTCGTGCTGGCCATGGCCGCCCTGTCGCCGTGGCTGCTGGCGCGTATCAAGCGCTACCAGCACGGCGGCTACGCATTTGCTCAGGAACGAACGCGGCTCGATGCCCGTCTGGGTGCCTTCTACGGTTTCTCGTTGCGTTCGATGGGTGTGTCTTTGCTGTGCACAGCCCTGCTCGCTGCTGTGGGCGCCGTTGTGGCGGTGGTGATGGGTGGGTCTTCGGGTGCTGGCTTGGTGATGCTGCCCTTTCTCCTGGCTCTGGCCTATCTGGTGTTCCCCCTGGTGCTCGTGCCGTACACCACGTCGCGTCTGCAAAACCTGGTGTGGGGAAACACCCGCAGCCGGCGCATTGGCTTTGAGAGCCAGCTGAGGTTCGCTCCCCTGGTGCGATTGACCGCCAGGAACTGGCTGTTCATCGCACTCACGCTGGGCCTGTACTGGCCATTCGCCAAGGTGCACACCGCGCGCCTGCGGCTTGAGGCCATGGATGTGTCGGTGCAAGGGGATGTGAACGCCTGGCTTGCAAAGGCGCAAGGCGGCGACAAAGGCATCCTGGGTGATGCCGCGGGCGACTTCTTCGGCATCGACATGGGTCTGTGATGAGTGCCGCGCCGCGCCTGCTCAGCACCTGGTTCGACGGCCAGACTCCACGAGCGCAGGTCTGCGAGCTCTGCATCGAAGGCGACGAGCTCGTGCTCACGCTGGTGAGCGGCGAGCGCCGCTACCCGGTGCGTGAGGTGCGCTGGGCCGAGCGCCGCTCCCACGGCCAGCGCCAGAGCGAGCTGCCCGACGGCAGCCTGATCCAGCATGCCGATGCAGGAGAGTGGGACGCCTGGCGACAGGCGAGTGGCCAGCCCGAGGGCATGGTGGTGGGCTGGATGCAGAGCTGGCGTGCCACGCTGGTGGCCATGGCTGCCAGCGTGGTGTTTCTCGGCGCCGCCTGGACCTGGGGTGTGCCGTGGCTGAGCCAAGCCTTGGCGCAGCAG
>JANPKR010000594.1:0-2310 GCA_031426175.1 Hydrogenophaga sp.
GGCTTGTTGCCCGAGGTCACGGCATAGACCAGTCCGATGATGATGAAGATGGGAGCAACGAATGCGAAGAATGACGTCCACAGCAACTGCGAAGGTGTCTTGATCGGGCCGGTGTGGTGTTCGTGCTCGTGGTCGCTCATGGTGTCCTCAAGGGATGGCAGAGCGGGTCATTGGAATGACAGCGCCGCCCGTAAACAATGGTTCTGGAACAGCCCTCGATTATAGCCAAGGCCCTCCTCGCAAGCCTTGACAAAGCCCCTCACTGATAGAATCAGGCGCGTTGCGGCTGTAGCTCAGTGGATAGAGTATCGGCCTCCGAAGCCGAGGGTCGTGGGTTCGATCCCCGCCAGCCGCACCAACCACGTTGAAGCCCTTGATCCCCAAGGGCTTTGTCGTTTGGGTGATGACCTCACATCGCGCTGCCATACAAAGCACGACCGCCGCGCCGTCGACCCGGTTAGGCTGCAGTGATGAACCAGTTCAGTTTCGAGTTTGATGAGCCTCGACCGGCACCGTTGCCTTCGTCGCCGGCGCTGCACCCCGCCCAGCCCGCTCCCGCGCAGCCATTGACGCCAGAAGAGATGGCGCTGCGACTCGAGCAAGACCCCGACTTTCGCGTGCTGCGGCGGCTGGTGCCCACCAGTGACTTTGGTCCCCCGCCGGCCACGCCCGACACCCGGTGCGTCCTGGTGCTCGACACCGAAACCACCGGTCTGTCCCACCAAGCCGACAAAATCATCGAGCTGGCCATGCTGCTGGTGCAGGTGGACGCCGACACGGGCTTGCCGTTCGGGCCGGTGGACATCCTGGAAGGCTTCGAAGACCCCGGCATGCCGATTCCGCCGGTGGCGACCGAGGTCACCGGTATCGATGACGCGATGGTGCAAGGTCATCGGCTGGACGACGCGCGGGTGGCGGCCATGGTCGCCCGGGCCGACCTGATCGTGGCACACAACGCCGGCTTCGACCGACCGTTTGTGGAAGCGCGCTTTCCGGTGTTTGCCGTCAAGGCCTGGGCCTGTTCGTTCGCCGACATCGATTGGAGAGCGGCTGGTGCCGGCTCGTCCAAGTTGAGTGCGCTGGCACAGGACCACGGCTGGTTTTACGATGCCCACCGCGCGCAAGTCGATTGCCACGCCCTGCTGCAGGTGTTGGCCCGCCCGGTGCCCAAGACGACGACCACCGGTCTGTCGCAGCTGATCGCCGCCGCCAACAGCCCGAGCTTCAAGCTGCGCGCCACCGGCTCACCGTTTGAATCGAAAGACGTGCTCAAGGCCAGGGGTTACCGCTGGGATACCGAGGCCAGGGTCTGGTTCTGCAGCCTGGCCGACGCGCAGCGCCTGGAGGACGAATTGGCATGGCTGAAGGCCGAGGTCTACGGCCGGCGCAGCGCGCGGGTCGACATCGAGGCGCTGGACAGCCTGGTGCGCTACTCGGCCCGGCCGGGCGCGCTCACACAGCGGAGCTTGTAGGCCCCGCGCGGCCCATGCGCCGCACCCGGAAGTACAGCCACAGCGCGATGCTCATGTTGAGCAGGTTGAAGGCAATGCCGTTCAAAAAGGCCGCGTGGTAGCTGCCGGTCAGGTCGTATACCCAGCCCGACATCCAGCCGCCCAGCGCCATCCCCACCAGCGTGGCCATGATCACCGCGCCCACCCGCGCTCCGGCCTCTTTGGGCGGGAAATACTCGCGCACGATGATGGCGTAAGACGGCACGATGCCGCCCTGAAACAGACCGAACAGCGCGGCGATCAGGTACAGCGACACCAGCCCGTCAAACGGCAGGAACAGCAGCAGCGCCACGCACTGCAGGGCCGAGCCGAGCAGCAGCGTGCGGATACCACCGATGCGGTCGCAGATCCACCCCGAGATGAGCCGGCTCGCTATGCCGCAGAACAGCATGAGCGAGAGCATCTCGGCGCCGCGAGCCGCGCCGAAACCCAGGTCGGTGCAATAGGCCACGATGTGGACCTGCGGCATGGACATGGCCACGCAACAGCCCACGCCGGCCACACACAGCAGGGCCATGGCGTGGTTGGGGCTCAGGCCGAACGGGCGGCTGGTGTCGGGCGCCACCTCGCCTGCGCTCACCGGTGTGGTCACCACCAGCGGCGGGCGCTGGCGCATGAGGTTGGCCAGCAGAAACATGCCGGTGCCGCACACCACACCCAGGATCACATAGGTCTGGCGCCAGCCGATGGTCTCGATGCCCCACTGCACCAGTGGCGGCCACACCGTGCCGGCCACGTAGTTGCCGCTGGCGGCAATGGCCACCGCCATGCCGCGCCGTTTGTTCCACCACAGCGCGGT
>JANPKR010000595.1:0-4263 GCA_031426175.1 Hydrogenophaga sp.
GATCACTTCGCAACTCGCACGGCGCGATGCATAATGAACACAGTTTAAAAATTTGGGGTTGATTATGCTTGACAGAGAAGGCTTCAGGCCCAATGTCGGCATCATTCTGCTCAACCAGCGAAACCAGGTGTTCTGGGGCAAACGCATCCGCTCCCACTCCTGGCAGTTTCCGCAAGGTGGCATCGACCGGGGCGAGACACCTGAGCAGGCGATGTACCGCGAGTTGCACGAAGAGGTGGGCCTCATGCCCGAACACGTGAACATCGTGGCCCGCACACGGGACTGGTTGCGCTACGAAGTGCCGGACCGCTTCATCCGCCGGGATGCACGCGGTCACTACAAGGGACAGAAACAGATCTGGTACCTGCTGCGCCTCGTGGCGCAAGACTGGAACCTGAACCTGCGGGCCACCAGCCACCCCGAGTTTGATGCTTGGCGCTGGCATGACTATTGGGTGCCGCTGGATGTGGTGGTCGAGTTCAAGCGCGGCGTCTATGAAATGGCGCTGACCGAGCTCTCCCGCTACCTGCCTCGATCCGATCACCGCAACCGTTACCTGCGCGGCGGACTGCGGCAGCGACAAGATGATGGGGATGAAATGCCCTCGCACATGTGCGCTCCCCTTGGCCTGGAACTGCCTCCCGGCGCCAGCTTCGACCCAGATCCACAGAACGATGAACGCGCTGTGAACGCGCCATTCAAATGATTGCTTTGTATCGACGCCTTCCGAAAGCACTGACCTCGGCCTTGGCCTTCTCCCTTCTCGGCGGCCCGCCGTTTCTTTCACACGCCCAGACCTCATACACGGACGAGAAGGTCTGGACCGAAGCGGTTGCCGCGCCGCCAGGGTCGTTCAGCACAGAGGTCCTGATCCCCTTCGAAGTGATGAAGGCGTCGGCACTCAGCTATGGCATCGACCCCAACACGCTCAGCGTGGGAGAAGACGGCGTCGTTCGCTACGTGATGGTGGCGCGCAGCAGCAGTGGGGCACTCAATGTGCTGTACCAAGGCATCCGTTGCGCGACCGCTGAGGCCAAAACGTACGGGCGCTTGAGCGACAAGGGCACCTGGAACGCCAGCCCCGATGCCGAATGGCAGGCGCTGTCCTTCAGGGGCCCCACACGCCCGGCCATGATCCTGGCGCGCCTGGGTGTGTGCGAGGGTCGCACCATCACTGGGAATGTCCAGAAAATCACGGCGACCTTGAAGAGCGACCGCGTCGACATCCGCTGACAACCCAGCGGGGGCAGAGATTCAGACGCGCGCCAGCACCATGTTGTCGCGATGAATCATTTCTGGCTCGGCGGCGTAACCGAGCAGCCGCTCGAAGTCGGTAGACGCCCTGCGGCACAACAAACGGGCCTCTGAACTGGCATAGTTCGCCAGCCCGCGGGCAACCTCCACACCGCGTCCATCACGCACCGCGATCACGTCACCGCGAGAGAAGTCGCCTTCCACACTGGTCATACCGATCGGCAACAGACTCTTGCCCTCGCCAACGATTTTCCCTACAGCACCATCGTCGACCAACACCGCGCCACGCAACTGAAGGTGGTCGGACATCCAGCGCTTGCGCGCCTGGTTCTTCGGCGTGTTGGCCACCAGGCAGGTGCCAATGGCTTCGCCCTCACACAACCGAAGCAACACCTGCGGCTCGCGTCCCCAGGCAATCACGGTCGATGCGCCAGATCCGGCTGCGCGCTTTGCAGCCAAGATCTTGGTGATCATGCCGCCCTTGCCGATACCGCTGCCAGCGCCACCAGCCATGGTTTCGAGCAGCGGGTCACCGGCGCGCGCCTCATGCACGAACTGGGCAGAGGAGTCGCGTCTTGGGTCGGCGGTGTAGAGGCCCTTCTGATCGGTGAGGATCACGAGCACGTCGGCTTCCACCAGGTTGGCCACCAGCGCGCCCAAGGTGTCGTTGTCGCCAAACTTGATTTCATCGTTGACAACCGTGTCGTTTTCATTGATCACCGGAACGACACCCAGCTGCAGCAGAGTCAGCAAAGTCGAGCGGGCGTTCAGATAGCGCTCCCGGTCTGCCAGATCGGCGTGGGTCAACAAGACCTGTGCACTGCCCACTCCGTGCTCGCGCAGCTTGGTCTCGTATATCTGGACCAGTCCCATCTGCCCGACAGCAGCGGCAGCCTGCAGCTCGTTGATCTCTCTGGGTCGTACCGTCCAGCCAAGGCGTTTCATACCTTCAGCCACCGCGCCACTGCTCACCATGATGAGCTCTCGACCGTCTTTGACCAACGACGCGAGCTGCTGACTCCACTGCCCAATCGCCTCCTCGTCAAGTCCTCGGCCCTCGTTTGTCACGAGCGAGGAACCCACCTTGACCACGATACGGCGCGCTGTCTTCATAGGGCCGCTGGCGCGCAATGCCATCAAACCCGTGTTGTTTGCGAGGAGCATGGTCGACGTTAAAGAAGCTTCAACTGGGCAGGGACGTGTCAAAACGGGGGTCTATGTCCACTGGTGCCAGCGTGGCCTGGTGGACCTTGGCGATGTGTTCATACACCTTCTGGACCAGAAACTCGCAGCCTTCTCGCGTGAGTGCCGAGATCTCGAACACCGGGCCCTTGTACTTGAGTCGTTTCACGATGTCCTTGACCTTGGACTCGCGCTCGTCAAGCGACACCATGTCCAGCTTGTTGAGCACCAGCCAGCGCGGCTTCTCATAGAGCTTCGGGTCGTACTTCTTGAGCTCGGCAATGATCGCTTTCGCTTGAACGACCGGATCAACACCTTCGTCAAACGGCGCCGCGTCCACCATGTGCAGCAACAAGCGGGTGCGCTGCAGATGCCGCAGAAACTGGTGCCCCAATCCGGCGCCCTCGGAGGCCCCTTCAATCAAGCCAGGCACATCGGCCACCACAAAGCTCTTCTCGGGTGC
This sequence comes from Hydrogenophaga sp., assembly GCA_031426175.1. Taxonomy (GTDB): domain Bacteria; phylum Pseudomonadota; class Gammaproteobacteria; order Burkholderiales; family Burkholderiaceae_C; genus Hydrogenophaga. The sequence continues at coordinate 2,900 of JANPKR010000595.1, forward strand.
GACCCTGACCACACCCAAGTTCGGATGCAACGTTGTGAACGGGTAGTCGGCGATTTTCGGACGGGCGTTCGAGATAGCCGAAATCAACGTGGACTTGCCCGCGTTTGGCATTCCCAGCAGACCCACATCAGCCAACACCTTGAGCTCCAGCTTCAAGGTGCGCTTCTCGCCAGCCCAGCCTGGTGTTTTCTGGCGAGGCGCCCGGTTGGTGGAGCTCTTGTAGTGCATGTTGCCGAAGCCGCCGTCGCCACCCTTGGCAATGGTGACCTGCTCGCCCGGCTGCAGCAATTCGTGCAGAGTCTCACCGGTTTCGGCATCGGCAATGATGGTTCCCACCGGCATTTTGAGAATGATGTCGTCGCCCTTGACACCGAACATGTCGGAGCCTTTGCCATGCTCGCCGCGCTCAGCTTCGAAGCGGCGTGTGAAACGGAAGTCCACGAGCGTGTTCAGACTGGCGTCGGCCACGGCATACACATGCCCTCCACGCCCGCCGTCGCCACCGTCGGGGCCACCAAATTCCTTGTACTTTTCATGCCGGAAAGAAGCGCAGCCGTTGCCGCCATCGCCAGCAGCGACATCGATGGTGGCTTCATCCACAAATTTCATGACATGCTTTCCAGGGACGCGTCCCTACTAAAAATCCAAAACAAAAAGCCCGCTTGGGCGGGCCTTTTGCATTCAAACATCAGCACTGAGTAAACGCCCCCGAAACCTTGGAATCCGGCGGCGCCTTCAATCACCCGATCACACAGGCGTGATGCTGACGGTTTGGCGATTGAGTTCGCCCTTGACGGCGAACGATACGTGACCGTCCACCGTGGCAAAAATCGTGTGGTCTTTGCCCAAGCCGACGTTGACGCCGGGATGGAACTTGGTGCCACGCTGACGCACGATGATCGAGCCTGCGCTGACCAGTTCGCCGCCGAACGCTTTCACGCCCAGCATCTTGGGCTTGGAATCACGCCCGTTTCGCGTTGAGCCGCCGCCTTTTTTCTGTGCCATGTTGACCTACTCCTCAGCCTGCGATCGACGAGATCTGCAGTTCGGTGAAATTTTGACGGTGTCCTTGGCGCTTTTGGTAATGCTTGCGCCGGCGCATCTTGAAGATGTGCACTTTGTCGTGTCTGCCATGGGCCAACACCGTGACCGTGACCGTTGCGCCGGTAACCAAGGGAGTGCCGATCTTGATCTCGGTGCCGTTACCGACAGCCAGAACCTGATCAAACACGATCTCTTGGCCCACATCCGCAGCAATCTGTTCTACTTTAATTTTTTCGCCAGCAGCAACACGATACTGTTTGCCGCCGGTTTTTATGACCGCGTACATATGAACCTCTTGTAAAAATTCCACGAATGGAAAC
>JANPKR010000596.1:0-2617 GCA_031426175.1 Hydrogenophaga sp.
CCGATGCGGAGGCCCAGGAGTTTCACAAGTTCTGGGTTCAGGTCTTCATCGGCTTCACGGCCATTGCGGTGGTGGCGCACTTCCTCGTTTGGTCGTGGCGTCCGTGGCTCTGATCGGTTGATCAGAACCATTTGCTAGAGCTCGATAACCCTCCAAGGGGACTTCAATGGTTGACACCTCGATGACTTCGATCAAGCACGTGTTGGAGAGCGATTCGCTCACCTACCGGGGCATCTTTTTGACGAGCTTTGCAGTGTTCCTGTTGGTGGCCCTGATGGCACAGGTGCTGACCTGGCATTGGCGCACCTGGTTGCCAGGCGCCGAGGGCGAGAAGTCGATGATCGGTGGCGTGAAGGCAGCGGTCTACACGGCCATGTCCCATCTCACTTGATCCATTGACTCGATTCATTCAATTCCTTTTCAGGAGAACGAAACATGTGGCGTATCTGGAGATTGTTCGACCCGCTTCGCGCGATGGTGATCCAAGGCATCTTCCTTTTCGGTCTGGCCGTGATGATCCATCTGGTCCTGCTGAGCACCAACAAGTTCAACTGGCTCGACGGCCCGCAGGCTGGCGCACCGGTGGCTGGTGCCATGCCGGCCGCAACGCCGGCGAAGTAGTCGGACGCATCGCTCGGTCTGAACGCTTTGCAGGCCGGGTCCGGTTCACACCGGGTCCGGCCCACAAGGTGGTTCGTTGGACCTGGATAGAACCGCAGAACACATCCGAAGGCGGCCTCCCCTGGGTTGAGGCGCCACCGGATCGGAGGAGAAAAGGCCATGGCCGTATTGAGTTTCGAACGGAAGTACCGCGTGCGTGGTGGGACGCTGATCGGAGGCGACCTGTTCGACTTCTGGGTCGGTCCCTTCTACGTCGGCTTCTTCGGCGTGACCACGATCTTCTTTGCGGCGCTCGGCACCGCGCTGATTCTGTGGGGTGCCTCGCAAGGCACGACATGGAACGTCTGGCAGATCAACATCGCCCCGCCGGACTTGAAGTACGGCCTCGGCATGGCGCCGCTGCTCGAAGGCGGGCTGTGGCAATTGATCACCGTGTGCGCGACAGGCGCCTTTGTGTCCTGGGCCTTGAGAGAAGCAGAGATCTGCCGGAAGCTGGGCATCGGATACCACGTGCCGGCGGCCTTCGGGATGGCGATCTTCGCGTACATCACGCTGGTGGTGATCCGCCCCGTGCTGATGGGCGCCTGGGGACACGGCTTCCCGTACGGAATCATGAGTCACCTGGACTGGGTGTCCAACACGGGCTACCAGTACCTGCACTTTCACTACAACCCCGCGCACATGCTGGCGGTGAGCTTCTTCTTTGCGACCACGCTGGCCTTGTCGATGCACGGTGCTCTGGTGCTGTCGGCAACCAACCCGGCAAAGGGGCACGCAGTCAAGACCTCGGAGCACGAGGACACTTACTTCCGCGACGCGATCGGTTACTCGATCGGCACGCTGGGTATCCACCGGCTGGGTTTGTTCCTCGCCCTGGCAGCCGTGTTCTTCAGCGCCGTGTGCATCGTGATCAGCGGCCCCTTCTGGACACGCGGCTGGCCCGAATGGTGGGGCTGGTGGCTGAACCTGCCGATCTGGGCGCAGTGGCCCCTCAAGTAAGCCAAGGAGACCAGCATGGCTGAATACCAAAATCTCTTCACGCAACTCCAGGTGGTGGGCCCCGCCCACCACGGTGTTGACCTGCCTCGGGGCAACTCGCCGCGTACCGGCGACCCCGTCCTCGTGCACCTGCTGGGCCGCTTCGGCAACGCACAGCTCGGGCCGATCTACCTGGGATCGCTCGGCCTCGCCTCGCTGATCTTCGGCACGTTGAGCTTCGTGATCATCGGCTTCAACATGCTGGCGTCGGTGGGTTGGAGCCCGATCCAGATGGTGCGTCAGCTGTTCTGGCTGGCGCTGGAGCCGCCGGCCGCCGGCAACGGGCTGGGCCTGGCGCCGCTCAACCAGGGTGGCTGGTGGCAGATCGCCGGCCTGTTCCTGACGATCTCGGTGCTGCTGTGGTGGGCGCGCATGTACACGCGGGCTCGCCAGCTCGGCATGGGCACGCACGTTGCCTGGGCCTTTGCGGCGGCGATCTGGCTGTTCCTTGTGCTGGGCCTGATCCGTCCGGTGCTGATGGGCACCTGGGGCGAGTCGGTGCCCTTCGGGATCTTCCCGCACCTCGACTGGACCGCGGCCTTCTCGATCCGCTACGGCAATCTCTTCTACAACCCCTTCCACATGCTGAGCATCGTGTTCCTGTACGGCTCGACGCTGCTGTTCGCGATGCACGGCGCCACCATCCTGGCGGTCAGCCGCTTCGGTGGCGAACGCGAGATCGAGCAGATCGTCGACCGCGGCACGGCCAGCGAACGCGCCGCGCTGTTCTGGCGCTGGACGATGGGCTTCAACGCCACGATGGAGTCCATCCACCGCTACGCCTGGTGGTTCGCGGTGCTGTGCCCGCTGACCGGCGGCATCGGCATCCTGCTCACCGGCACGGTGGTCGACAACTGGTACCTGTGGGCCGTCAAGCACGGTGTCGCCCCGACCTACCCGGCGGTGTTCGGCCCCGTCATCGATCCCGCCACGCTGCAAGGAGCGAAGCCATGATGAG
>JANPKR010000597.1:0-4299 GCA_031426175.1 Hydrogenophaga sp.
CGCAGCCTCATAGTTATCGAGACCGCCGTGCAGCAGCGCTGAACGGATCAGGTGCGCCGAGCCTTTGCCCACCATGCGCTCGATGTCGGTGCGGGTGACGCCGGGACGTCCCAGCGCTTTCAAGGTCTCGTTCAGGGCAACGTCGAAATCGCCCAGCGTATCCACCATGGTCCCGTCGAGATCCACGATGACGGCCCGAATGCCGGCAATCACGCCAGCGCAGCCCGCATCTGGTCGATCACCGCCTTGTAGTCCGGCTTGCCGAAGATCGCGCTGCCGGCCACGAAGGTGTCGGCGCCGGCGTCGGCCACGCGGCGGATGTTGTCGGGCTTGATGCCGCCGTCCACTTCCAGGCGGATGTCCCGTCCGCTGGCCTCGATGCGTTTGCGCGCGTCCTCGATCTTGCGCAGGGCGGAGTCGATGAAGCTCTGCCCGCCGAAGCCGGGGTTGACGCTCATGATGAGGATCAGGTCGATATCGTCGATCAGCCAGTCCAGCACATCCAGCGGCTGGCCAGGGTTGAACGTCAGTCCAGCCTTCGCGCCTTTGGCCTTGATGGCTTGCACGCTGCGGTGCGCGTGGGCGCTCGCATCGGGGTGGAAGCTCACCAGGTCGGCACCGGCGTCGATGAAGGCAGCGGCCAGCGCGTCCACCGGCTGGATCATCAGGTGCACGTCGATCGGCACGGGCGTTCCGTCCGCTTTTTTTGCATGGGGCTTGAGCGCCTGACAGACCATGGGCCCGAAGGTCAGATTGGGCACGTAGTGGTTGTCCATCACATCAAAATGGATCCAGTCGGCACCGGCAGCAATGACGTTTTTCACCTCTTCGCCCAGACGGGCAAAGTCGGCAGACAGGATGGACGGGGCGATGAACGCGGCGCTGGGGTTGTGGGACATGGGCAACCTGTGGTGGGTGGGATGGGGGTGGCATTTGGGCGGGCTGGTGCATTTTGTCAGGCCTCACGGCGCGGTGCAGGCCCGGGGTAACATCCGCGCCATGCCCAAATACCTGTTCACTTGCGAGGTCGAACCCCAGTACCTGAGCGAGCAGTCTTCGCCCGAAGAGGACCAGTACGCCTTCGCCTACACCATCACCATCACCAACACCGGTGAGGCCACGGCTCAGCTGATCTCTCGGCACTGGATCATCGACGACGAACTGGGCAACACCGAGCAGGTCAAGGGACTGGGCGTGGTGGGGCACCAGCCGCTGCTGCGCCCGGGTGAGTCGTTTCAGTACACCAGCGGCACCCGCCTGAAGACGCCCACGGGGAGCATGCGCGGCAGTTTTTTCTGTGTGGCCGAAGACGGCGAACGTTTCGAGGCCGTGGTGCCTGCGTTCGCCTTGCTGGCCAGTGGCGCGGGTGACTCGCCATCGCGCGTGCTGCACTGAAGCGCGGCGCCCCGGAACCAGCCAGCGCCATCCCCACCGCTGAGCCCATGCAAGCCTTGACCCTGATCGGACACCTGGACCCGGACGCGCCGCTGGCGCAACGCCACCTGTGGCTGATCGATGCCTTGCGCTGGGTGCGCGGCGACGAAACGGACGTGCAGGCCAGCGTGGCCCGGGTGCGCGAGTTCCTCGACAGCGTGCAGTCGAGTCCAGAGCTGCAGCAGCGCTGGCGCCGCTGGTGGCAGCGTTTCGTGGACACGGTGGACATCACCCCGCTGCTGGCCGACCATGGCTTTGCCCCGCGTACCGCCTTCCTCAGTGAGTTCGGCAACCGCTTGCGCAAGAAGGCACTGCCCCACACACCCGAGACCAACGATCTGGGCGAACTGTTCGACCTCTTGCTGCCCCGGCGCTTTGACGTTCGCTGGCTGAAGGCGCTGGACAGCGCGACCTTGCTGCGCCTGCGAGACCTTGTGATCGGCACCGACATGGAGCCCGGCGACGACAGGGCCGACTTCTGGCAGGTGGCGCTGATGGACGCCATGATTTCGTGCGTGAGCCAGGTCAGCGCGACCGGCTTTGCGTCAGAGATCCGGGTGCGCATGTCGCCCGAGGCGCAGGAGGAGAAGCCGTTCCACCAGTTGCCAAGCGACCTGGAGTCGCTGCGCCGCGCGGTGCGCGTGCACGGTGCCCAGAGCCCCGAGGCACTGGAGGCGGCCACGCGGCTGCGAAACCAGCTGGACACCTGCCGCCATGCCGCCTACTCGGTGTATTCGCACCTCGAAGAACACGGCGTGTCGGTGGGCATCGTGTTCCGCCTGCGCCAGCTGCGCGAACGGGTGCTGCGGGTGAAGGAGCTGCTGGATTGCCTGCAGTCCGACCAGCCCGAACGTGCCACGGTGGCGCTGCTGGCCGACCTGGCCCAGGTGGGGCTGGACAACCGCAGCATCCGTTCGCTGATTGCGGCCAGTTCGCACCTCACCGCCGCCAAGGTCGCCGAGCGCAACGCCGAGAGTGGCGAACACTACATCACCCGAAACGCCGCGGAGTACAAGGACATGCTGGGCAAGGCAGCGGGCGGCGGCGCGGTGATCGGCCTCACGACCTGGGCGAAGTTCGCGCTCTACGGCCTGGGGCTCTCTGCCTTCTGGAGCGGCTTTGCCGCGGGCCTCAACTACGCCACGTCGTTCGTGCTGATCATGTTGCTTCACCTCACGGTGGCCACCAAACAGCCGGCCGTGACCGCGCCGGCCATGGCGGCCAAGCTCAAGGACATCAAGGAACCCGGGGCGGTCAAACGCTTTGTGGACGAGGTGGCCAACCTGTTCCGCTCACAGGTCGCGGCCATCGCGGGCAACATCGGCCTGGTGATTCCGGTCGTGCTGCTGATCAGCTCTGTGCTGGAATTCACCTCCGGCAGCGCCATGGTCGACGACACCAAGGCACTGCAGACGCTGGACAGCATCAGCCTGCTCGGCCCCACCCTGCTGTTTGCCGCGTTCACCGGCGTGCTGCTCTTCGCCTCCAGCATCGTGGCGGGCTGGGTCGAAAACTGGTTCGTGTTCCACAAGCTGCACTCGGCCATGGAACACAACCCGCGCTTCACCGGCCTGCTGGGGCGCGAGCGCGCCGCGCGGTGGGCGAACTTCACCCGCACCAACATCTCGGGGCTGGCGGCCAACATCTCGCTGGGCTTCATGCTCGGCCTCACCCCGGCCTTCCTGCAGTTCTTCGGCATCGGGCTGGACGTGCGCCACGTCACCCTGTCGGCGGGCCAGGTGGCCGCCTCGGCGTTTGCGCTCGGCCTGGGCGTGTTGCGCGAGCCGGCTTTCTGGTGGGCGGTCGCTGGCGTCGCGGCCATCGGTCCGATCAACCTGGGCGTGAGTTTTTACCTCGCGTTCAGGCTGGCCTTGCAGGCGCAAAACATCAGCGAGGTGAACCGCCAGCTGATCCGCACCGCGATCAAGCGGCGCATCCGTGTGGCGCCGCTGAGCTTCTTGCTGCCACCGCGCGACACCCGCGGTGGCGGTCCCTCCAACGGGCAGCCTCATGGGTGAGTTCGAACTCATCCGGCGCCACTTCCAGCGCCCTGGTCAGGTGGCCCGACCCGCTGTTGCGCTGGGGATCGGCGACGACTGCGCGCTGTTGCAGCCACACCCGGGATTCCAGCTCGCGGTGTCCACCGACATGCTGGTCGAGGGCCGGCACTTTTTCGCAGGCGTCGACCCCGAAGCCCTCGGCCACAAGGCGTTGGCGGTCAACCTGAGCGACCTGGCCGCCATGGGCGCGCGCCCGCTGGGCTTCACGCTCGCCCTCGCCCTGCCCCACGCCGACGAAGCCTGGCTCGCCGCCTTCGCGCGCGGTCTGTTCGCGCTGGCTGATGCCCACACCTGTCCGCTGGTGGGTGGCGACACCACGCGCGGCCCGCTCAACATCTGCATCACGGTGATGGGCGAGGTGCGCCCTGGTCTCGCGATGCAGCGCAGCCAGGCGCAGGTGGGCGACGACCTCTACCTCACCGGGCGCACCGGCGAGGCGCGTCTGGCGCTGGAGCTGATGCAGGGCACCGACTGGGCCACCCAGGCGTGCGGGCCCCTGGCCCTGAGCCAACACCCCGAGCTGACGGTACGGCTGGAGCGCCCCACGCCGCGCATGGAGCTGGGCACGCTGCTGGCTGTGCTGGGCAACGCGGTGCACGCTGCCATCGATGTCAGCGATGGCCTGGCCGGCGACCTGGGCCACATCCTGACCGCCAGCGGCGTCGGTGCCGAGATCGCCCTGGCCCAGCTGCCCACCGCGCCCGCACTGGCGCTGCTGCCCGAAGCCCAGCGCATCGACTGCCTGCTCAACGGCGGCGACGATTACGAGCTGCTGTTCACCGCCGCGCCGATCGCGCGCGCCGCC
>JANPKR010000598.1:0-1534 GCA_031426175.1 Hydrogenophaga sp.
GTTTGCCTACGCGCGGCGCGCCTTCGGGCCCACCGGCGGTTTCATCGCGGGCTATGCCACGCTGGTGGAATTTGTGTTCGCGCCACCGGCCATTTCGCTGGCCATCGGTGCCTACCTGGGGCTGCAGTTCCCCGGGCTCGATCCCAAGATCGCGGCGCTGGGCGCTTACGTGATCTTCATCGCCCTCAACGCGCTGGGGGTGGGCATTGCCGCCATGTTCGAGCTGGTGGTGACCCTGCTGGCGGTGGGCGAGCTGCTGGTGTTTGCCGGCGTGGTGGCGCCGGGCTGGTCGCTGGCGAACTTCACGGCCAACGGCTGGGCCGGGTCCGACACCTTCACCATCGGCACTTGGGCCGGCATCTTTGCGTCCATTCCGTTCGCCATCTGGTTCTTCCTCGCCATCGAGGGCGCGGCCATGGCGGCCGAGGAAGCCAAAGACCCGCGCCGCACCATCCCCATTGCCTACATCACCGGCATCCTCACCCTGGTGGTGCTGGCCTTCCTGGTGATGATCATGGCCGGTGGCGTGGGCGACTGGAGCAAGCTCTCCAACATCAACGACCCGCTGCCCCAGGCCATGAAGATGGTGGTGGGCGAGTCCAGCGGCTGGCTGCACATGCTGATCTGGATCGGCTTGTTCGGGTTGGTCGCCTCCTTCCACGGGATCATCCTGGGCTACTCTCGCCAGATGTTTGCACTTGCCCGCGCCGGCTATTTGCCCGCCTACTTTGCCGTGGTGCACCCGCGTTTCAAGACGCCGGTGCGCGCGCTCATCGGTGGCGGCGTGGTGGGCGTGATCGCGGTGTTCAGCGACCAGTGGGTCACCTTCGGCGGCCTGCCGCTCACGGCCAACATCGTCACCATGGCCGTGCTCGGCGCGCTGGTGATGTACATCGTGTCCATGGCCTCGCTGTTCAAGCTGCGCGCAAGCGAGCCCCAGCTCGACCGCCCCTACCGTGCCCCTTTCTACCCACTGTTCCCGGCCATCGCGCTGGTCTGCGGTGTGGTTTGTCTGGCGGCCGTGGTGTACTTCAACGTCATGATCACCGTGCTCTTCCTGGCTCTGATGGCACTGGCCTACCTGTACTTCTACTTCACCAGCGGACAGCGTGACGCAGCACCCATGGACGCCATGCTCGGCACTGCTGAATGAATCTGAGCGCCACGCTGGGAGGACGCAGCCACCGGTTCGCCAACCTGCGCGAGGTGATGGCCAAGGCCACGCCGCTGCGCTCGGGCGACTGCCTGGCCGGCGTGGCTGCGGCCACCGAGCAGGAACGGGTGGTCGCACGCTGGGTGCTGGCCGACGTGCCTCTGTCCGCTTTCCTCAGCGAAGCACTGATTCCCTACGAAGAAGACGAAGTCACGCGGCTGATCATCGACAGCCACGACGCGCTGGCCTTCGCGCCCGTGGCCTCGCTCACCGTGGGCGCCTTTCGCGACTGGCTGCTCTCTGCCCACGCCACACCCGAGGTGCTGCGCGCGCTGGCCCCCGGCCTCACACCCGAGATGGTGGCCGCCGTGAGCAAGCTCA
>JANPKR010000599.1:0-2459 GCA_031426175.1 Hydrogenophaga sp.
TTTGACGCCGGGGGACCGCTGGTGCGCGCACCGGCACGGCCGGGGAGGGCGCACTGATGGCACGCATCGCACTCGACCTCGCGCACGCCTACAAGCCGAATCCCGTGAAAGATGAGGACTACGCGCTGCTGCCGCTCAAGATGACCTTCGAGGACGGCGGCGCATACGCGCTGCTCGGCCCCTCGGGCTGTGGCAAGACCACCATGCTCAACATCATCTCGGGCCTGCTGGTGCCGTCACAAGGCTCGGTCACGTTCGACGGCCGCGACGTGACGCGCCAGAGCCCGCAGCAGCGCAACATCGCGCAGGTGTTCCAGTTCCCGGTGATCTACGACACCATGACGGTGGCGCAAAACCTCGCGTTTCCGCTGAAGAACCGCAAGGTGCCCGAGGCTGAGATCAACGCGCAGGTGGGCCGCATCGCCGAGATGCTGGAGATGAGCCACCAGCTCGACATGCGCGCGGCGGGCCTGAGCGCCGACCAGAAGCAGAAGATTTCGCTCGGTCGTGGCCTGGTGCGCTCGGACGTGTCGGCCGTGCTGTTCGACGAGCCGCTGACCGTGATTGATCCGCACCTGAAATGGCAGCTGCGGCGCAAGCTCAAGCAGATCCACCACGAGCTCAAGCTCACGCTGATCTACGTGACGCACGACCAAGTGGAGGCGCTGACCTTTGCCGACGAGGTGGTGGTGATGACGCGCGGGCGCGCGGTGCAGGTGGGCGCGGCCGAGGCGCTGTTCGAGCGCCCGGCGCACACCTTCGTGGGCCACTTCATCGGCTCGCCGGGCATGAACTTTTTGCCCGCGACCAGCGTGCGCGGCGGCCTGGTGGTGATGGACCAACCGTTCGCGCTCACCAACGGCCAGACGTTGCCCGAGGGAGCGCTGACGCTCGGCATTCGCCCCGAATACCTCACGCTCGGCCAAGCGGGTGAGCCCAACACCTTGCCCGCCCGAGTGACGCGTGTGCAGGATATCGGCACCTACGTCATGGTGACCTGCGAGGCCGGGGAGCACCGACTCAAGTGCCGCCTCACGCCCGAAGCGGCCGCACCTGTCGAGGGTGAGACCGTGCATCTGCGGGTGTTGGGCGAGCACACCTGCTTCTACCAGGACGAGGCACTGATCCAATGAGCACCACGACCAAACCCGTGAACCAGAAAGCCTGGTTCCTCGTGCTGCCGGTCATCATCTGTGTGGCCTTCTCGGCCATCCTGCCGCTGATGACGGTGGTGAACTATTCGGTGCAGGACGTGCTGTCTCCCGACCGCCGCGTTTTCGTGGGCACCGAGTGGTTTGCCGCCGTGATGCGCGACGAAGAACTGCACCTGGCCTTGTGGCGGCAGATCCAGTTTTCGCTGGCGGTGCTGCTGGTGGAGATTCCGCTGGGCATCGCGCTGGCGCTGTCCATGCCGGCGCAGGGCTGGAAGTCTTCTGCGGTGCTGGTGCTGGTGGCCCTTTCGTTGCTGATTCCGTGGAACGTGGTCGGCACCATCTGGCAAATTTTCGGCCGTGCCGACATCGGTCCGTTGGGTTATTACCTGCAGCAGGCCGGTATTGAATACAGCTACACCGGCAATTCCACCCACGCCTGGTGGACGGTGCTGGCCATGGACGTGTGGCACTGGACGCCGCTGGTGGCGCTGCTGGCCTTCGCCGGTCTGCGCAGCATTCCGGATGCCTACTACCAGGCCGCCAGCATCGATGGCGCCAGCAAGTGGGCGGTGTTCCGCTACATCCAGCTGCCCAAAATGCGCGGCGTGCTCATGATCGCGGTGTTGCTGCGCTTCATGGACAGCTTCATGATCTACACCGAGCCCTTTGTGCTCACCGGCGGTGGTCCCGGCAACGCCACCACCTTCCTTTCGCAGTACCTCACCACCAAGGCGGTCGGTCAGTTCGACCTCGGCCCGGCGGCGGCGTTCTCCCTCATCTACTTCCTCATCATCCTGCTGTTCTGCTTCGTGCTCTACAACTGGATGCAGAGCCTGGGCACATCCGAGAAGGAGCAGGGCCATGGATAACCGACGCTTCAAGAAGCGAACACTTTTTCTGCTGGCGTATCTGGTTTTCGCGCTGCTGCCCATCTACTGGATGGTCAACATGAGCTTCAAGACCAACCAGGAAATCCTGTCCTCGTTCACCCTATGGCCCGCCGAATTCACCTGGGCCAACTACCAGACCATCTTCACCGACCCGTCGTGGTACTCGGGCTACATCAACAGCCTGATCTACGTGGGCATCAACACGGTGATCTCGCTCACCGTGGCGCTCCCTGCGGCCTACGCGTTTTCGCGTTACCGCTTCCTGGGTGACAAGCACGTGTTCTTCTGGTTGCTCACCAACCGCATGACGCCACCTGCCGTGTTCTTGCTGCCGTTCTTCCAGCTCTACACCACGCTCGGTTTGATGGACACGCACATCGCGGTGGCCATGGCCCACCTGCTGTTCAACGTGCCG
>JANPKR010000600.1:0-1889 GCA_031426175.1 Hydrogenophaga sp.
GTGCTGCGCAACCATGGCCTGCTCACCGTGGGCAAGACCATCCCCGACGCTTTTCTGGCCATGTACACGCTGGAGAACACCTGCCGCATCCAGATCGACGCGATGGCCGGTGGCACCGAACTCACACAAGTCGACCCCGCCATCCTGGCCGGCATGGCCGACGTGATGCGGGTGGCCACGGCGGGCCTGGGTTCTCAGCTGGCGTGGCCTGCGCTGCTGCGCAAAGTCGAAAAGCTGGATGCGGGGTACAGGACCTGAGGGTCTGGTCAGCTCAGGTGCTTGCCCACCAGTCCGGTCATCTCGAACATGGTGACTTCATCCTTGCCAAACACAGCCTTGAGCTTGGCGTCTGCCAGGATGTTTCGCTTGTTCTTCGGGTTCTGCAGGTTGTTGGCCTTGATGTATTCCCACATCAGCTTCACCACTTCGGTGCGGGGTTGCGGCGTCGCACCGATCACGGCGGCCAGCTCGGCGCTGGGTGTGAGGGCACGGTTGAAGGCGGTTGGCTTTTTGGCGGTGGTCATCTGAGGTTCTTTGGTTGAAACGGCGATTCTAGGGCGCGCCTGCGTTTCGTTTGTAACCACCTGCCACCGGTCTGGCGGGGGTCAACCGATCAAGCGCCCCGCGCCACGAACGACGTCATGCCTTCGAGCACCGTGCGCAAACGCATCAGTTCACGCGAACCGTCCAGCCGGGGCGACCACGCCGCCAGCCTGGACACACGGCCCAGACGCGGCAAAAGATGCGCGATGAAATCGCGCAGAGCGGGGCCACCAGCGCCGGCGTCGGCATAGGCCTGCAGCACGGCGAGCACCGCGTCGGGCCCCAGCGGCTGCAGGTAGCGCGCCAGGGACAGCAGCAGCTGCAGCGCGTCGTACACCTGCACCGTGGCCAGGGCCATGCCCGGTTGCAGACGTTCTTCGAAATCAAGCCGGGCGAAATGCTCGCCGTCCCAGGTGAGGTTGCGCGTCTGCGCGCCGCCGTGCCATTGGCCACGGGCGTGAAAGGCGGCCAGGTCGGCGCTGGCGGCGCACATCAGCGCCAGGCGTTCGCCTTCGGAGGCGCGGTGCAACACATGGTCCAGCGTGTCACCGATGTCGCTGGTGATGAGCGAAAACCCGTCGAAGGCCAGCACCGTGGGCACGCGCTCGCCAGCGGCTGCCAGGGCCAGCAGGCGCTGGTGCTCAAAGGCCAGCAGCTCGGCGCCATCGGTCTGGCGCACCGCGTGCCACGGCACAGGCACCCCCACAAAATGCGCAAACACCCAGATGCTGGCGGACTTGCGCCAGCTGCGCAGCGGCCGGTCGGCGGTCTTGGTCCAGGTCTTGGCAGACGCGGTGGGATCGGCAGTGGCGGCGGGGGTGTTCAAGCAGCCGGATTATCCCGAAAGCCAGAACACCCGCGGAACTGGCCTTGCCAGGCCGCAGGGTGCGCCCCCTGGAGGGGGTGACGCCGCAGGCGGCGCGGGGGGTGCATTTGATCAGGCCGCGTTGGCGTAGCGCTCGAGTTCCCAGTCGCTCACCTGCTGGCTGTAGCTGGCCCACTCGGCGTGTTTGAGCGCGAGGAATTCAGCGCAGAACGCGTCGCCAACGGCAGCGCGCAGAGGTGCGTCCTGCTGCAGCGCCTGCAGCGCGGCAAACAGGTCGCGTGGCAGCCGCTCGGGCAAGGCCTCACCGCGCGCATGCAGCTCGTACAGATCCTCGGCACAGGGCGTGGCGGCGGGCAAGGCCAGCTCGATGCCGGAGAGGCCGGCCGCCAGCGTGCCGGCGATGGCGGCGTACACGTTGCACGAGGGGTCGGGCAAGCGCCATTCGATGCGCCCGGCCACGGTGCGCACGAGGCAAGTGCGGTTGTTGTCGCCCATGGCCTTCCACACCGGCGACCAGGTG
>JANPKR010000601.1:0-1769 GCA_031426175.1 Hydrogenophaga sp.
GCGCCCGCCACCGCCATCGAGTTCGGCCGCAAGGTGCTGCTCTCCGACGTGCGTCCGACCTTCAACGAGTTGGAAGCCCACGTCAAGGGCAAGAAGTAAACCAGCGGAGACCACAGCATGGCTGACGGCAAAAAACTTCAACCGATCATCATCAAGCGCATCAAGAAGAGCGGCCATGCGGCGCACGGTGGTGCGTGGAAGATCGCCTATGCCGACTTCGTGACCGCCATGATGGCGTTCTTTCTGCTCATGTGGCTGCTGGGCTCCACCGCGAAGGGTGAGCTCGACGGCATTGCGAGCTACTTTGCGTCGCCGGTCAAGGTTTCACTCATGGGCGGGCCGGGCACCGGCAACAGCAGCAGCATCCTGCCCGGCGGCGGGCGCGACCTGAGCAAGTCGTTTGGCCAGATGGACAGTGGCGACGCCGAGCGCGCCGCCAAGGTGATGGGCGCGCAGATGGCACAGGACGCCAAGGCCCGCCAGGAGGCTGCGCGGCTTGAGGGGCTGGAGCAAAAGATTGCCGAGTTGATCAAGAGCAACCCCAAGCTCGCGGAGTTCGGCAACCAGATCCAGTTGGAGAAGACCACCGACGGCCTGCACATCCAGATCGTGGACCAGCAGAACCGCCCGATGTTCGACACCGGCAGTTCGCTGGTGAAGCCCTACATGCGCGACATCCTGCAAGCGATTGGCAAAGCCCTGGGCGATGTGGAAAACCGCATTGCGCTGGCGGGCCACACCGACGCCACACCCTACGGCAGCGGCGAGCGCGGCTACAGCAACTGGGAACTCTCGGCCGACCGTGCCAACGCCTCGCGCCGCGAGCTCGTCTCGGGCGGATTGCCCGACAACAAGCTGCGCCGTGTGGAGGGCCTGGCGTCGAGCCGACTGCTGCGCCCGGAAGCGCCCACCGATCCGATCAACCGGCGCATCAGCATCGTGGTGATGACGCAGGCGGCCGAAGACCGCATGGCGCCCACCTCGTTGCCGGTGGTGACGCCGGTCGCCGCTCCACCAGCCGTTGAAACATCCAGCGCACCCGCGCTTCAGATTCCCGCCGAAGTGACGAAAACAACCCCAGGGAGTGGCGGCTGACAAGCCGCCGTCTCCACCCCAATTTCCCACCTGCCCTCGGAGGCTCGCATGTCCACCCCGATGAAATTTCTGATCGTTGACGACTTCTCCACCATGCGCCGCATCGTGCGCAACCTGCTCAAGGAGATTGGGCACACCGATGCAGACGAAGCCGAAGACGGTGCGATCGCGCTGGCCAAGCTGCGCAACGGCGCCTTCAACTTCGTGGTGTCCGACATCAACATGCCCAACATGAACGGCTTCGAGCTGCTCGCCGAGATCAAGAAGGACGAGAAGCTCAAGCACCTGCCGGTGCTGATGGTCACGGCCGAAGCCCGCAAGGAAGACATCGTGCTGGCTGCGCAGAGTGGCGCGGCCGGCTACATCGTCAAGCCCTTCACCAAGGCGACGCTGGAAGACAAGCTGGCCAACATCTTCAAGAAGCTCGGCATTTAAAGGACGGCTGCCATGAACCACGATGAAGCAGCGAATCCAGGCGCTCCGCAGATGTTCCAGAAGCTCGGCTCGATCACGCGTCAGTTGCACGACGCCTTGAAAGAGCTGGGCTACACCGACAAACTCAAAGGCACGGTCGACCAGTTGCCCGATGCACAAAGCCGCCTGTCCTACATCGCCCGCCTCACGGGCGAAGCGGCCGACAAGGTGCTCAACCACGTTGAACTCGGCAAGACCGA
>JANPKR010000602.1:0-2955 GCA_031426175.1 Hydrogenophaga sp.
CAGGCCATCGAGCGGCTGGGCGCGAAGAAAGACGGCGTCATCCGTGGCAACGCCCTGCGCCGCGACGGCACCATCCGCGACACGGTGATGTACAGCATGCGTTCCGGAGAGTGGCCGGAGGCGCGTGCCCAGTTGCTGTACCTGCGAGGCCTTCACACCTGACACCGGGAGATCACCATGCTGATCGACTTCTTCTACATCCTGCGCTCGGCCAAGTTGCCGGTCTCCGTCAAGGAATACCTGATGCTGCTGGAGGCGCTGCAGGCCGATGTGGTTGGGCCGCGCAACCCCGACGCCTGCAGCATGGACGACTTCTACTTCCTGGCGCGCACCGCGCTGGTAAAGGACGAGAAGCACTACGACAAGTTCGACCGCGCGTTTGCCGCCTACTTCAAGGGCGTGGAGATGATCGCGGACTTCACCAAGCCCATCCCCGCCGACTGGTTGCGCCAGGAGCTGGAGCGCATCCTCTCCGACGAGCAGAAGGCCAACGCACCCAAGATGGACTGGGACGAACTGATGGAGACGCTTAAAAAGCGCCTTGAGGAACAGAAGGAGCGCCACGAGGGTGGCAGCAAGTGGATCGGCACCGGCGGCACTTCCCCGTTCGGCAACAGCGGGCAGAACCCGCAGGGTGTGCGCATCGGCGGCAAGGGCGGCAACAAGAGCGGTGTGAAGGTGTGGGAGCAACGCGCCTACCGCGACTACGACGACACGCAGGAGCTGGGCACCCGCAACATCAAGGTGGCGCTGCGCCGCCTGCGCAAGTTCGCGCGCGAGGGCAACGAGTTCGAACTGGACCTGCCCGACACCATCCGAGCCACCGCGGCCAACGCCGGCTACCTGGACATCAAGATGATCCCGGAGCGGCACAACAACGTGAAGGTGCTGCTGCTCATGGACGTGGGCGGCACAATGGACGAGCACATCCAGCGGGTGGAGGAGCTGTTCTCGGCCGTCAAGGGCGAGTTCAAGCACCTCGACTTTTATTACTTCCACAACTGCGTCTACGACTTCATGTGGAAGAACAACCGACGCCGTTACGCCGAGAAGTTCCCCACCTGGGACATCATCCGCAAGTACAACAAGGACTACAAACTCATCTTCGTGGGCGACGCGACGATGAGTCCTTACGAAATATTGCAACCCGGTGGCAGCGTGGAATACAACAACGAGGAGGCTGGCGCCGAGTGGCTGCAGCGCCTCACGCACGCTTTTCCCAAGTACGCGTGGATCAATCCGGAACCTCAGGGCGTGTGGCAGTATCGACAGAGCATCAGCGTGATCCAGCAACTCATGAGCCAGCGCATGTTCCCGCTGACCTTGAAGGGGCTGGAAGACACGATGAGACTGCTCTCCAAATAACTGCATGAAATGCCCTGTTCCGGGCTCCGCCCCTTGGGCGGGGTCCTTGCTGCTTTGCGTCGCTTTCCTGTGCCCACTGGCCGCACGGGCGCAAGCCGTGGAGGCGCCGGTGGCACCGGCAGCCAGCGCCCTGCAGGACGCAGTGGATGCCGCCGATGCCGATGCCGATGCGCCAGCCGCGCCCACGCCACGCGACCGCACCACCCCCCGCACGCCGCGCCCACCCGCCGAGCCCCGCTTCGAGATCGACCTGCAGGCGCCTGATGAGGTGCGTGATTTTTTGCTGCGTCACCTGGAACTGCAGCGCTTTCGCCTGCTGCGAAACCTGGACGCCAACGAACTCACCCGCTTGCTGGCCGCGGCCCCCGCCAACCTGCGCGAGCTGATGGCCACACTGGGCTACTTTTCGCCCGTGGTGGACGTGATCGGGCCGCCTTCCCTTTCTCAAGCGGCGGACACGGCTGCAGCGGGCCGTGGTGCAAGCAGCCGGCCGCTCGGAACCGTGACCATCCGCGTCTCGCCCGGCCCCATCACCCGGGTGGCGTCGGTGAACGTGTCCTTTGTGGGCGATATCGCCACAGCACCCGAGGCCAGCGGGCAACGCGACACCATCCAGCGCGAGGTGAGCGTGATGCAGGGCCTGCCGTTTTCGCAGAGCGACTGGGACCGCACCAAGGACGCTGCCTTGCGCGCCCTGATCGCGCGGCGCTACCCGGCTGGCCGGGTGCAGAACAGCCTGGCCGACATCGACGCCGACAACCGCCAGGCCAACCTCTACATCGAACTGGACTCCGGCCGCGCGTTTCAAATGGGCGAGGTGGTGGTGGAAGGCGCACAGCGCTACGACAAGACCACGGTGGAGCGCCTGGTGCGCCTCTCGGGCGTGGTTCCCGGCAGCGAGTACGACCTGGCCCAACTGCAGGCCGCGCAGCAGCGTCTGATCGAAAGCGGCTACTACGACTCGGCCTTCGTGTTCGTGGAGCCCAGCATGGACGGCGCGTCGCTGCCGGTGAAGGTGCAACTGCGCGAGAGCCTGCGCCAGAAGCTGGTGCTCGGCGTGGGCGGCAGCACGGACAGCGGCGCGCGCCTCTCGGTCGAACACACACACCACAGCGTGCCGGGCATCGGTTGGCGCGCCGTGAGCGCGCTCAAGATCGAACGCGTGGACCAACTTGCCAGCACCGACTGGAGCTCACCACCCAACAACGACGGCTGGCGCTGGATCGCGGGCGGGCGCCTGCTGCGGGAGCAGGACGACTTCAACATCACCACCAGCCAGCGGCTGCGCGCGGGCCAGTCGCAAGACGGCATCGAGTACGACCGCAGCTTCTATCTGCAGTACGACCGCGCGAGTGTTTTCAACGAAGCCACGCAGACCTTGCGCACGGCCGAGGCGAACTCGTCGATCACCGCCAACTACGCCTGGACGCGCCGCCGGTTTGACGACCCGATCTCGCCCAACTCAGGTCACGGCCTCGCGGTGGAGCTGGGCGTGGGCTACACGCTGGGCACGACCCGCCTGCCGTTCACGCGCACGCAGGCGCGCTGGCTCGGCTACTGGCCGCTGGGCGACCGCTCGCCGCCGCCCGA
>JANPKR010000603.1:0-2387 GCA_031426175.1 Hydrogenophaga sp.
GCGCATCGCGCTGGCCGGCCGCGAGCGTTTCCTGCGCGACGACCACCGCAACGAAGCGGTGATGCGCTTCCTGCTGGAAGCGGTGGAGGAGCGGGTCGAATGAGCCGCGCCATGCACCAGCGCGTCATCGCCGCCATGGGCGCCCACTCGATGGGCATGGCGATTTCGGTGGGCATCCAGCTGGCCTCGCTGCCTTTATTTCTGGCCACCTGGGATCCCGCCACCTATGGCACCTGGCTGCTGCTGTCCGCCCTGCCAGGCTACCTCGCCATGGCCGATGTGGGCATGGTCACGGCCGCCGGCAACCGAATGACCATGGCCCAGGGCGCGGGCGATGCAGCGATGGCGCGCCGGGTGTTCCAGAGCGCGCAGATGTTCATGCTGTTCGTCTGCGCTGTGCTGGCTGCGCTGGCCTTGCCCGCCATCTGGTGGTCGCCGTGGCCAGCAGACGCAACGCTGGACCAGCGCATGGCGCTGATGGCCTTGACGGCGAGCGTGCTGGTGGCATTTGCCGGCGGGCTCTCCGAGCAGCTCTTCAAAGCTACTCACCGGTACGCGCTGGGTACCTTGCTGGCCAACTTCACGCGGCTGGCCGAGTGGACAGGCTGGATGCTGGGCTTGTTGCTGGTGGGCAGTTTCAGCGCGGTGGCGTTCACGGGCCTGGCTTTTCGCGCTGCGGGCACGCTGCTGAGCATGGCGGTCGCACGTGCGGGCGAGCCCGGCTTGCAATGGGGCTTTCGATACGCCACCTCAGCCACGGTGCGGGAGATGGTGCGCCCTGCCGCGGCCTTCATGGCCTTTCCGTTGGCCAATGCACTGAGCTTTCAAGGTATCACGCTGCTGGTGGGCGTGCTGCTCGGCCCGGTGGCGGTGGCGGTGTTCAGCACCTATCGAACCCTGGCACGCACCGCGGTGCAGATCACAGCGATGCTTAGCCACTCGCTGTGGCCCGAGTTCTCCCGCCTGTTCGGACAAGGTTCGCTGGCGGAGTTTCGGCAACTCGCCGCGCGGAGCAGCTGGCTCAGCGCGGTTCAGGTGCTGCTGCTGTGCGCCGCGCTGTACGGCGTCGCGCCATGGCTGCTCAACGCGTGGACGCACGGCAAGATCGCTTTTGACCCCATGGTGGTGGGCCTGCTGATCGCCTATGCGGCCGTCAGTGGCCTGTGGCATGTGCCCCGTGTGCTGCTGATGTCGACCAACCAGCACGGCACGCTGGCCCTGTGGACCGTGTTGGGTGGCGCTGTGTGCGTGACGCTCACGGCCTGGTGGGCACCACGCGCCGGTTTGCCCGGTGTGGGCCTCGCCATGCTGTCGAGCGAACTGCTGGTGGCCGTGGCGTGCGTCACGTTGGCACTGCGCGCGCTCGGGCATCACGGGTCAACGCAGGCGGTGATGCCATGAAGGTTGCACTGTCGGTGCTGGGCAAGTTCCACACCTTTGACCTGGCGCGCGAACTGCATGCACACGGGGTGCTGGCGGGCGTGCTGACGGGGTATCCGCGCTTCAAGCTGCGCACCGAGCGCCTGCCGGATGCCTCGATCCAAACCTTTCCCTGGGTGATGGGGCCGTACATGGCCAATCCGATCAAATCCAGAATGCCGCGCAGCTGGATCCGTGAGTGGGAAAACCTGGCCGCCACCTCGTTCGCTCGATGGACGGCGCACGCCCTGCCCGACTGCGACGTGTTTGTCGGGCTCTCAGGCAGCGCGCTCAAAGCCGGCAAGGCCCAGCAGGCTCGCGGTGGGCGTTATGTCTGCGACCGGGGGTCTTCCCACATCCGCGTGCAGGACGCCTTGCTGCGCGAAGAACACCAGACCTGGGGGTTGCCGTTTGACGGTATCGATCAACGAGCCATTGATCGCGAGGAAGCCGAGTATGCACAGGCGGATTGCATCACGGTGCCATCGGGCTTTGTTTTCGACTCGTTCATTGGCCAAGGGGTGCCTTCTCACCGCTTGAGGTTGCTCCCCTATGGGGTGAATTTGAGTCGTTTTGAACCTGTTCAATCACCTGACCCAGAGCGCTTCGATGTGCTTTTCGTGGGTGCAATGACTCTAAGAAAAGGCGTGCCGTACCTCGTTCAGGCATGGCGTCAGATCGATCATCCGGCCAAGTCCTTGACCTTCGTGGGAACGCCGTCGCCCGATCTGATTTCGGTGCTGGAAGCCGCCGGGATCTGGCCAAGTGATGTGAAAGTTCTCGGCCATGTGCCCCAAGTCGAACTCAAGCATTTGATGAGCAAGAGCCACGTTCTTGTTCTCCCCAGTATCGAAGAAGGCCTAGCTATGGTCATGGCCCAGGCCATGGCTTGCGGGTCCCCTGTGATTGCCAGTGAAAACACCGGTGCGCGCGACCTGTTTGACGATGGCCAGGAAGGCTTCATCGTC
>JANPKR010000604.1:0-1571 GCA_031426175.1 Hydrogenophaga sp.
AAACCCAACTGGTGTGCGGCAAGCAACGCGGCAGCGAACACCAGGTCGTCCACGTCGCCATTGAGCGCTTTTGCCCCGTGCGCCAACGGCAGGGCCAGGGAAGTTTGGTGGGCCTGCACGATGGACTGTGCCATCGCCCTGGCGTTCATGGCGGCGCTCATGGGTGGTGCCAGAAAGGCGTGCCGAGCACCGGGGTGCTGGGTTGGGCACTGTCCTGTGGCTGCATGGCGCCGGAGCGGTACGCGGCTCGGCCGGCGCGCACGGCGTCGGCAAACGCGCCGGCCATGTCCACCGGCGACTGTGCGAGCGCCACGGCGGTGTTGAGCAGCACAGCGTCAAAGCCCCACTCCATCACGGTGCAGGCATGGGAGGGCAGGCCCAGACCTGCGTCCACGATCAGCGGCACTTTGAGGCGCTCGCGCAGCAGGCGCATGGCGTAGGGGTTCACGGGGCCACGGCCGGTGCCGATGGGCGCGGCCCAGGGCATCACGGCCTGGCAGCCCACGTCGACCAGGCGCTGGCACAGCACCAGGTCTTCGGTGCAGTAAGGCAACACCTTGAAGCCGTCATTGATGAGCTGGCGCGCGCAGTCCACCAGGTTGAGTGTGTCGGGCTGCAGGCTGTAGTCGTCGCCGATGAGTTCGAGCTTGATCCACGGCGTGTTGAACACCTCGCGCGCCATCTGCGCGGTGGTGATCACTTCTTGCGCGCTGTGGCAGCCGGCGGTGTTGGGCAGCACCGGCACGGCCAGCTCCTGCAGCAGCTTCCAGAACGCCGCGCCGGCTTCGGGCTGCACCGCGCCCTGGCGGCGCAGCGAGGCGGTGAGCATCGCGGGCTGGGCGCGTTGCACCGCCGCTTCGAGCGTGGCGGGCGAGGGATAGCGCGAGGTGCCGAGCATCAGGCGGCTCTGGAAGACCTCGCCGTACAGCACCAGCGGGTCGTCGTGGGTCAGTGGATTGGTCATGTCCATGGTCAGCCTCCGGTGATGGGCGCGATGATTTCGATGCGATCGCCTTCACTCAGCACCTGCTGTGCATAGGTGCTGCGCGGCACGAACTGCAAGTTGACCGCTGCAGCAAACACAGCGGGCGGGTCGCACACGCGCAGGGCGTCGGCCAGTGTGGCGCCTGCGGGCAGTTCGCGGGATTCGTTGTTGATGAAGACGTTCATGTGGCGTTGTTGAGCGACAGACCCCAATGCTGGGCCAGCGCGGAAGTGCCATTGTCCATGGCCTGCAGTGCGGCATCGAGCATGGCGGGTGCGATCAAAAAGCCGTGGCGGTACAGGCCGTTGATCTGCATGCGGCGCGGTGCGCTCATGCGGATCTCGGGCAGGTTGTCGGGCAGGGTTGGGCGCAGCTGCACGCCCATCTCGATGATGCGTGCTTCGCCAAAGCCGGGATGCACGGTGTAGGCTGCGCTGAGCAGCTCCAGCGTGGAGCGCACGCTCGCGGGCGAGAGATCGTCGGACTCGATTTCGGTGGCGCCGATGACGAACATGCCGCCTGGCTTGGGCGCGATGTAGAGCGGATAACGCGGGTGCAGCAGGCGCGTGGGACGCGTGAGGCTCAC
>JANPKR010000605.1:0-1721 GCA_031426175.1 Hydrogenophaga sp.
CATCGGCTTCCTCTCCACGCTGGACAACAACCACCGCGTGATGTCCAACAGCGGCAAGCCAGAACCCACCGACAACTACCTGCTCAAAGTGGACAACCCGCTGGTGGTGCCGGTCGGCAAGAAGGTGCGCATCATCACCACAGCCAACGATGTGATTCACGCCTGGATGGTGCCAGCCTTCGGCGTCAAGCAAGACGCGATTCCCGGCTTCGTGCGTGACACCTGGTTCCGCGCCGAACAGACTGGCGACTTTTATGGCCAGTGTGCCGAGCTGTGCGGCAAGGAACACGCCTACATGCCCATCCACGTGAAAGTGGTGTCCGCCGAGGCTTACAGCGCCTGGGTGGGTGAGAAGCAGAAGGCCATGGCCGCTGCGGCCGACGATCCAGGCAAGGTATGGACGCTGACCGACATGGTCAAGCGCGGCGAAACGGTGTACGCCGCCAACTGCGTGGCTTGCCACCAGGCCACCGGCAAGGGCGCTGGCCCGATCAAGCCGCTGGACGGCGCTGCCGTCGTGTTGGACGCCGACAAGAACAAGATGATCAATGTGCTGCTCAATGGCCAGAACAACGGCACCATGCCCGCCTGGAAGCAGCTCAGCGACACCGAACTGGCGGCCGTCATGACCTACACCAAGAACAACTGGTCGAACCAGACCCAGCAGATCGTGCAGCCGGCCGAAGTGCAAGCCGCTCGCAAGTGATCGCAGCCAGAAAACATTGAGCTTCCAAGGAAATCGACCATGAGTGCTGTTCTCGACCACCACGACGCCCACGGCCATGACCACGACCACCACGCCCCCACGGGCTGGCGCCGCTGGGTTTACGCCACCAACCACAAGGACATCGGCACGCTGTACCTGCTGTTCTCGTTCACCATGCTCATGGTGGGCGGTGTGCTCGCCCTGCTGATCCGCGCCGAACTGTTTCAGCCCGGCCTGCAACTGGTCAACCCCGGTCTGTTCAACCAGCTGACCACCATGCACGGCCTCATCATGGTGTTTGGTGCCATCATGCCGGCCTTCGTGGGCTTTGCGAACTGGATGGTTCCGCTGCAGATCGGTGCCTCCGACATGGCCTTCGCCCGCATGAACAACTTCAGCTTCTGGCTGATGATTCCTGCTGCGCTCATGCTGGTGTCGTCGTTCTTCATGCCAGGTGGCGCGCCCGCCGCCGGCTGGACGTTGTACGCGCCGCTGACGCTGCAAATGGGCCCATCGATGGATGCCGGCATTTTTGCCCTGCACATCCTGGGCGCGTCTTCCATCATGGGCTCGATCAACATCATCGTGACCATCCTGAACATGCGCGCGCCCGGCATGACGCTGATGAAGATGCCCATGTTCTGCTGGACCTGGCTCATCACCGCCTACCTGCTGATCGCCGTGATGCCCGTGTTGGCCGGCGCCATCACCATGACGTTGACCGACCGCCACTTCGGCACCAGCTTCTTCAACCCCGCCGGCGGCGGCGACCCGGTGATGTACCAACACATCTTCTGGTTCTTCGGTCACCCAGAGGTCTACATCATGATTCTGCCGGCCTTCGGCATCGTGAGCCAGGTCGTGCCCGCGTTCTCGCGCAAGAAGCTGTTCGGCTACGCCTCCATGGTGTATGCCACCGGCTCGATTGCCATCCTGTCCTTCGTCGTGTGGGCGCACCACATGTTCACCACCGGCATGCCGGTGACCGGCCAGCTGTTCTTCATGTACTCGACCA
>JANPKR010000606.1:0-2581 GCA_031426175.1 Hydrogenophaga sp.
ACCCGAGTCGCCGCAAGACGAACCGGACCCCACATCCGACGACGAAGAAGCCCCCGGTGCGCTCGACGACCGGCTCATCGAGGCGGTGCGTGCGGCCATTCCGCCGGGCATGCTGGCCGCGCTTCAGATGGGTCAGGCTCGGCAGGCGCGCGCGGCCACAGCGGGCCGATCGGGCGCACTCATGAAAAACCAGAACCGCGGACGACCGGTGGGCACGCGGCGCGCCGAACCCCGATCGGGCGCCCGGCTGCACATCCTGGAAACGCTGCGCGCAGCAGCTCCGTGGCAGCGCCTGCGTCAGCGAGCAGTCGACGGCCCGCGTCGCATCCAGGTCAGGCGCGAAGACTTCCACGTGGTGCGCTTTCGCCAGAACCGGCCCACCACCACCGTGTTCGTGGTGGACGCTTCCGGCTCGGCAGCGCTTCACCGGCTGGCCGAGACCAAGGGCGCGGTGGAACTGCTGCTGGCCGAGTGTTATGTGCGGCGCGACAAGGTGGCGGTGCTGGCCTTTCGCGGTGCCGGCTGCGAACTGCTGCTGCCGCCCACACGTTCGCTGGCACGCGCCAAGCGCAGCCTGGCCGCCCTGCCCGGTGGCGGTGGCACGCCGCTGGCCGCGGGCATCGAGGCAGCCCGCGAGCTCGCGATGCAGATCGGTCGGCAAGGCGAGACACCCATCGTGGTGATGCTCACCGACGGTCGCGCCAACATCGCACGCGACGGCACACCGGGCCGCGCAAAAGCCACCGAAGACGCACTCACGGCAGCCACTGATTTTCGTCTGGCCGGACTGTCGGCCCTGCTCATCGACACCTCCCCCAAACCCGGCGACGCCTCCCGTCTGATGGCCGAGCGCATGGGCGCCACCTGTGTGCCGCTGCCGCACGCAGGAGCAGCCGGTCTGAGCCAGGCGGTTCGGCTGGCCACGGTCACCGGCACGCGCTGAACCGCCTCGACCATGGGACCGGCCCTCGACTGGAAACGCGACGGCCCCCAATGGCCGCACCACGAGCTGAGCAGCTTTGTGTGGGCGTCGGGACTGCAGTGGCATGTGCAGCGCTTTGCTGGTCCCGAGGACGCGCCGCGGCTGGTGCTGTTGCACGGCACCGGCGCCTCCACCCACTCGTG
This sequence comes from Hydrogenophaga sp., assembly GCA_031426175.1. GTDB lineage: Bacteria > Pseudomonadota > Gammaproteobacteria > Burkholderiales > Burkholderiaceae_C > Hydrogenophaga. The sequence continues at coordinate 1,126 of JANPKR010000606.1, forward strand.
GCGCGACCTGGCGCCCAGGCTCGCGCAGCGTTTCGAGGTGGTCGCGATGGACTTGCCAGGCCACGCCTTCACCGGCATGCCGCCGGGCGGCGTGGGCTCACCGCAACTCTCGCTCCCCGGCATGGCGCGCGCGGTGCACGGCTTGTTGCAGACGCTCGCCATCAGCCCGGCCATGCTCGTGGGCCACTCGGCCGGTGCGGCGGTGGCGGTTCGCATGTGTCTGGATGGGCTGGCCACGCCGCGCTCGGTGTTGGGGCTCAACGCCGCGCTCATGCCGCTCGGCGGCCTGGCTGGTCAGCTGTTTTCGCCCGTGGCCAAGCTCATGGCCTCGGCGCCGTTTGTGCCGCGCCTGTTCGCCTGGCACGCCAAAGAGCCGGCGGTGCTGCAGCGCCTGCTCGACAGCACCGGCTCCACGCTCGATCCGGCCGGCACCGCGCTCTACCAACGGCTGGTGCGCAGCCCCGGTCACGCGGCGGGCGCGCTGGGCATGATGGCCAACTGGGACCTGCCGGCACTCTGGCGCGACCTGCCCGCGCTCGCTGTGCCGCTGGACCTCGTGGTGGGTGAGCGCGACCGCACCGTGCCGCCCGAACAGGCCACACGCGCCATGGCCCGGCTCTCACCCTGGATGAACGCGCAATACATCCAGCTCGATGGCCTGGGACACCTCGCCCACGAAGAGCAACCCGACACCGTGACACGCCTGATCTTCGAGCGCTACAACGCCCGCGCCTGACGGCATCTGGCTGCGTGGCCTCAGGGCACAACACTCTCAATGCGGATCTGCAGTTGTGCACTGTTGCTCGCCACCGGCCCGCTGCTGCCTTGCAGATCGCCGCTCTGGGGCATGGCCTGCCCGGTGCGGCTGATGCGCGCCTCCACCACCACCTGCTCGTGCATGGAAATGCGAAGCTCCGGCGCCATGGCCTGGCTGTCGTCGAGCGCAAACGGCACCGGTCCAGTGGATGCCGCCACCCGCATCACAGCCAGCGGCATGCGCGGACCTTGCACCGGTCGCGCGAACACGAACAAGGTGTCACCCGCTGCCAGCTTGGCTTGCAGCCCGGGCGCGATGGTGATCTGCCCACGCACGCCGGGGTGGCCGGCAGCGACCCGCGGCGCATCGGCAGGTGCTGCGGCCAAACGCGCCGCGCCGCCAGGTTGTGAAGCGATGCCTGCGCGCGCAGCCTCCAGACTGCTTTCCAGCCCCTGGGCGAACGGGCTGCCCGGCGCGGCCCGCTCGCGGGCGCGCTGCCAGAACGCTTCGGCTGCAACGAAGTCTTTGCGGCCATACGCCGAACTGCCGGCCAGCGCCAGCGCCTTGGGGTGACCGGGGTCAATTTCCAGAGCCCGGTTGACCAGGCGCATCGGTTCGCCGTCGGAGCTCTGGCCTTGCAGCAGGGACAGCAGATCGGCCCGGTCGGCGAGCAGGTTGGCGTTGTCGGGGGTGAGTTCG
>JANPKR010000607.1:0-3603 GCA_031426175.1 Hydrogenophaga sp.
CGCAGCCACCCGGCGTGGCAACGCCTGAAACAGGAGGAACTGCTGGCGCAACAGCTGTCGCAACTGCGCTCCAAACGCGCCCGCGATGCACTGCGCGCACCCTCGCTGCATGCGGTAGCGGGCGGGGTGTTCGAACGCCTGCGGGCGCTGTTGCCGTTCGCATTGACGGCTGCCCAACAGCGGGTGGGCGCACAGATATCGGCTGATCTGGCCAAGGCCGCGCCCATGCACCGCCTGCTGCAGGGCGACGTGGGGTCTGGCAAGACGGTGGTGGCTGCATTGGCGGCGGCGGTGTGCATGGACGCGGGATACCAGTGTGCGTTGATGGCACCGACCGAAATTCTGGCCGAGCAGCATTTCCGCAAGCTGGTGGGCTGGCTGGAGCCACTTGGCATCACCACGGCGTGGCTGACCGGAAGCCAGAAGACCCGGGAACGCCGTGCGATGCTGGCGTTGATTGCGTCGGGTGCGGCTGGGCTCGTTATCGGCACCCATGCCGTGATCCAGGACAAGGTGGTGTTCAGGAGCCTCGCGTTGGCGATCATCGACGAGCAGCACCGGTTCGGCGTCGCCCAGCGGTTGGCCTTGCGCGACAAGATGACCGACCCGGCTCTGGAGCCGCACTTGCTGATGATGACCGCCACGCCGATCCCGCGCACGCTTGCAATGAGTTACTACGCCGATCTGGAGGTCTCCACCATTGATGAGTTGCCGCCCGGGCGCACCGCCATCGTCACCAAACTCGTGCAGGAGGCGCGGCGCGACGAAGTGGTGCAACGCATCCGCGTCCAGCTTGCGCTGGGTCGGCAGGTCTACTGGGTCTGCCCGCTGATCGAAGAAAGCGAAGCGCTCGATCTGACCAATGCCACCGAGACCCATGCGGCCCTGGCCAGCGCCTTGCCGGGCGTCATGGTCGGTTTGCTGCATTCGCGGATGCCCGTGGCAGAAAAGAAGGCTGTGATGGCGTTGTTCGTCGGCGGCCAGATGGGGGTGCTGGTGAGCACCACGGTTATCGAGGTGGGTGTGGATGTGCCGAATGCCTCGCTCATGGTGATCGACCACGCAGAACGATTTGGCCTGTCGCAATTGCACCAGTTGCGTGGCCGTGTTGGGCGCGGTGCTGCCGCTTCGGCCTGTGTGCTGTTGTTTTCAACCGGTGAGGCGCCTCGCCTGGGAGAAACCGCGCGGGCCCGTCTCAAGGCGATGGTCCAGACCAACGACGGGTTTGAAATCGCACGGCGCGACCTGGAGATTCGCGGCCCCGGCGAGTTTCTGGGCGCGCGCCAGTCCGGCGCTGCAATGTTGCGTTTCGCGGATTTGGCAACCGACGCAGGCTTGCTCGAATGGGCCCGCAAAACGGCACCCGAGATGCTGGACCGGGCCCCCGCGCTGGCGCAAAAACATGTCGAGCGCTGGCTGGGCAGCAAGGCCGAATACCTGAAGGCCTGAGGTGACAATAGCGCCATGACCTTGACTGAACTCAAATACATCGTGGCCGTGGCACGCGAGAGGCATTTCGGCAAGGCGGCCGAGGCCTGCTTCGTGTCACAGCCCACACTCTCGGTCGCAGTCAAGAAGCTCGAAGAAGAACTGGAGATCAAGCTGTTCGAGCGCAGCGCCAACGAGGTAACGGTCACACCGCTGGGTGAGGAGGTGGTGCGGCAGGCGCAATCGGTGCTGGAGCAGGCGGCCAACATCAAGGACATCGCCAAACGGGGCAAGGACCCGCTGGCCGGCCCACTGCGCCTGGGTGTGATCTACACCATTGCGCCCTACCTGTTGCCGGACCTGGTGAAAAACATAATCTCCAAGACACCCCAGATGCCTCTCATGCTGCAGGAGAACTTCACCGTCAAACTGCTCGAAATGCTGCGCACCGGCGAGATCGACTGCGCCATTCTGGCCGAGCCGTTTCCCGATACCGGCCTGGCGATGGCGCCGCTGTACGACGAACTGTTCCGCGTGGCCGTGCCCGCCAGCCACCCGTTGGCCGCGCAAACGACGGTCAGCGCCGCAGCGCTGAAAAAGGAAACCATGCTGCTGCTGGGCAACGGGCACTGCTTTCGGGACCACGTGCTGGAGGTCTGCCCCGAGTACGCCCGCTTCGCCAGCGATGCCGAGGGCATCCAAAAGAGCTTCGAGGGCTCGTCGCTGGAGACCATCAAACACATGGTGGCCGCCGGCATGGGCATCACCGTGCTGCCCAGCTTGAGCGTGCCCTCGGGCGACCAGCCCCACCTGCGCTTCCTCGACTTCAGCGACACCCCACCCCCCAGCCGCCGCGTGGTGCTGGCTTGGCGCCGCAGCTTCACCCGCTACGAGGCCATGGCCTCGCTGCGCAACGCGGTGATGGCCTGCGCGCTGCCTGGGGTGCAGCGCATCAACGCGGGCTGAGCCGGCAGGGCATCAAGCGCTGGGCGCTGCATTCAAGGCAGCCACCGCGTCCACCTCCACGAACCACGCGGGGTCGACCAGCTGCGAGACGAACACCGCCGTCGAAGCCGGTCGGTGCGGCCCCAGGTGCTTGATCCGGGCCGCGCGCACCGCGTCACCGTTATGGCCCGCCACCATGTAGGTGGTTAGCTTCACGATGCTGGACGGCGCCAAGCCGTGTGCGGCCAGCAAGGCCACGATGTTGGCAAACACCTGGTCGGCCTGCGCCGCCATCGTGTCAGGCGTCGAGCCATCGGCGCGCACGCCCAGTTGGCCTGAGAGAAACAGCAAGCCGCTGCCCGCCGACACCCGCGCGGTGTGGCTGTACAGGCCCAACGGGGGGTGCACGGTGGCTGGGTTGGAGAAGGTGACGGTCATGCGGTGGGGTGGGTCGGGTGGATGGGACGAAGGCAAAACGGGGCCCGAAATGATCCCCGCCGCTGCCGGGCACGGCTTCAAGCGATCCCGAATCTTTTCACCAGATGGTCTCTCGTTTGCAGATCGGCGGCGACTGCCCATCTGATTCAAAAAAAGCCACTGATTGCAGGGCAAGCGGAGCCGCGAAGTTCGGTTTGCTCGCGAGAACGGGGGCATCACGTGCCGCGCTGCCCGATACCCTTGAGCGCCGCCACACCGTGGCTGGGGCTTTGACGGCGAGACCTAGTGCGGATGCCGAGCGGCGATGGACTGAGCGGCGCCGGCCCACGCCCCGGGGCTCAGCGCTAGCGGCTCAACTTCGCGCTGCTCTTGTTGAAGTCTCCCGTCCCGCCCTTGAGGGTCAACGCGGCATCTTTGGCCAGCAAGGCGTTGCTGGCGATGCGCGTGAAATTGGTCTGCAGACTGGCGCTCGCTCTCGGGAATTCGTCGATCAGCTTGGACAGCCCGTTGGCTGCAGTGGCGGTCAGACCGGCCGTGAGCTTCACCAGCTCCAGCACGAAGGCGGACGCGGCCACGACCTTGCCGTTCATCAGCTGGTCGTAGCGATCGAGAAACTTGTCCATCTTTTCGGCCATCGCCTCGTAGTCGCTGATTGCCTTGGCGTCCGATGAGATCTTCTCCAGCAGCTCATGCACACCCGCCGCCGATCGATCGACGCCGTCCTTGTAGGCCTTCAGCTGCAGCACCAAGGTTTTGAAGTGCGGGTGCGAATCGGCCACGCCGTCTCTCTTT
>JANPKR010000608.1:0-20876 GCA_031426175.1 Hydrogenophaga sp.
CTTCTTCGGGTGGCAGGGTGGCTGAAAAGCCGCGGTCGGCGCCCATGCCGGAAGCCACCAGCGGTTGGTGACCGGGGGCCGAGAGGCGGCCGCTGGCCAGGCGCATGCTGGCGTCCAGGCCTTGCAGCTGTGAACTCTGGAAGGGTTGGGTGGCCGCAAAGCCGCTACCCGCTGGCGTTTTCTGGGCCGCGGCCGCGGCCGCGGGGCGCACGCCGACAATGACATCAAGCGCATTGAGCACCGAGACCAGTTTGACGGGTTTGAGCTGCAGCGGCCAGCCGGTGCCACCGTCGGACTGGCCCACCAGCAGGATCTTGCCGGGCAATTCGGCGTAGCGCACCAGATGCAGCGCCTGGGTGTTGTCGGCATTGACGATCAGGATCTGGGCATCCATCACTTCGTCCTGCACGGTGTAGCTCGGGGGGCGGCGCGCGGCCATGCGGAAAAAGGACTCGAAAGTGGACGACTCGGCTTGGGTGAAACCCACCAGCGCCACCGAATAAGCTGCCACCATCGAATTGCCTCGTCTGCTGAAATTATTGGTAGTTGTCGCAAACCCCCGGCGAGTATGCCTTTTTTGCAACGTATTAAGCTGTCTCCGAGAGGCGTGTCATTTGAAATGCGACACCAGTGGCGCCTAAACCGTCACCTGGCCGCGCCTTGACTTTCCCCGACCATTCCCAAGGAGCCCCATGTCCAGCATCCACGACTTTGAAGCCTCGTCCATCGACGGCAAGCCCGTGTCGCTTGCACAGTTCAAGGGAAAACCCCTGCTGATCGTCAACACCGCCAGCGCCTGTGGCTTCACACCACAGTTCGGTGGTCTGGAGAAACTGCACAAAACCTTCGGCGAGCGTGGCCTGGTGGTGCTGGGCTTTCCCTGCAACCAGTTCGGCAGCCAGGACCCGGGCAGCAACGACGAGATCGCCAGCTTTTGCCAGCTCAATTACGGCGTGACCTTTCCCATGATGGAGAAGGTCAATGTGAACGGCGCAGAAGCGCACCCGCTGTACCAGTGGCTCACGGCCGAAGCCCCGGGGCTGTTGGGCAGCAAGGCGATCAAGTGGAACTTCACCAAGTTTCTGGTCGGCAAGGACGGGCGCGTGATCAAACGCTATGCGCCCCAGGACGCACCCGAGAAGCTCGCCGCCGACATCGAGGCGGCACTGGCCTGAGTGGGCGGGCCCTTTACCGCAGCCAGCCGCGCTTGCGGAAGTACAGCATGGGCACCACGGCCGACAGCACCATCAGCGCCAGCGCCAGCGGGTAGCCGTACTGCCACTGCAGTTCGGGCATGAACGCGAAGTTCATGCCGTAACTGCTGGCCACCAGCGTGGGCGGCAGCAGCGAGACGCTGGCCACCGAGAAGATCTTGATGATCTTGTTCTGGTTGATGTTGATGAAACCGACCGTGGCGTCCATCAGGAAGTTGATCTTGTCGAACAGGAAAGCGGTGTGGCTGTCGAGCGAGTCCAGGTCGCGAAGGATCTGGCGCGCGTCTTCAAACTGCTCGGCGCTGAGCAGGCGGCTGCGCATCATGAAACTCACCGCGCGGCGCGTGTCCATCACGTTGCGGCGGATGCGGCCCGACATGTCCTCATGCCGCGCAATGGCCGAGAGCGCCTCGCTCAGCAAGTTGTCCGAAGCGTTGCTGTTGAGCACCTTCTTGCTCACCGTCTCGATCTCGTCGTAGATGTCCTCCAGCGTGTCGGCGCAGTACTCGGCGTCGGTGTCGAACAGCATCAGCAGCACGTCCTTGGCGTCTTCAATCAAACCCGGCATGCGGCGCGCGCGCATGCGCAGCAGACGGAACACCGGCACGTCTTCGTCGTGGATGGAAAACAGCACGCCCTGACTCTTCAAGGTGTCGTTGTGCTCGTTCAGGATGAAGGCCACACGCACCGCGCGCGGGTCTTCTTCGTCGTCGATCAAAAAGTCGGAGCGCACATGGAGCTCGCCGTTGTCTTCCTCGAAGAAACGGGCCGACTCCTCGATGTCTTCGTCCATCGCGTCTTCGGGGATCGACAGACCGAAATGCTGTTTGACCCAGCGGCGTTCTTCGGGGGTGGGGTCTTCGAGGTCGACCCAGATCGGCTTGAATTGCGCGAGCTCTTCAAGCGACTCGATCTCTTCCTGGAAGAGGCGGCCATTGGCCAGGGTGAATACGTTGAGCATGGAGCGCTCCCGGCGATGTCTGCTGTCTGAAAGGGCGGGCCGCGTGGGCGTGCCCGAGGGCGGGAGGGGTGCTTTCAGCCAGCAGGCCGCCCGATTCAGGTCGCCTCGCGGGCGGCGGTGATCAGACGGTGGCGGGGGTGGCTGAAAGCACGCAACTGGGGGGCGTGCTGTCCATGGGGGCTCTCCGGGGTGGGTTCGACCGGCGAATTATGGCACTGCAGCAGCGCTTGCGAGGGGCGCATGTGGCGCCAGAAAGCGCATCAATTCGTCTTTTCGCCGCCAGGCATCGTGCTCGCCGAGTTCGATCAGCGCGTGCACGAAGCCGGGTTCAAACAGCAGGTAGCTGGCCAGCGCCGCCGCACTGCCGGCCGCGCCGCGCGCAGTGTCCAGCGCGCCCAGGCCAGCGAGGGTGTTTCGGGTGGGTGCGGGCAACTCACCGATGTGTTTGCGCGCCAGTTCGTCAAGCGAGAAGCTGGGCTGTATCGCCAGCACGTCGACTGGCCTGTAGGGAAGGGCCGCGGCCAGCGAGGGTGGCAGGCGCGACAAGGTCTGGCTCACACGTTGGGTCTGCTCCACATCGGCCTGCAAGGTGTCGTGGAACACGCTGGCCATGGCATGGCCAGCGATGGTGCCGGCCGTGGGCTCGCCCGCGGCCCGTGCCACCATGCCCGAGCGCTGCGGCTGGCCGACACCGATCACCAGCACGCGCCGCGCGCCGAAATGGATGGCTGGCGACAGCGGCGAGAGCTGCCGCATGGAGCCGTCACCAAAATGCTCCTTGTGGCCCTCGACCCACAGCGGAACGGCCGGGAACAGGAACGGAATGGCGCTGGAGGCCATGAGGTGTTCGATGGTGACGGGCTGGAAATCCGCCCGGCGACCGGGTCGGTGCCAGGCCTGTACCGGATGACCGGGCCGGGTCTGGCAGAAGGTCCAGTGCTCGCCGCTGGTGTAGCTCGATGCCGTGACCCCCAGGGCCTGGATTGTTTGTCGCTCCAGCGCCCGCTCCAGGCCCTGCAGGTCGATGGCGCGGTGCAGTGTGTCCACCAACGGCAGGGTGTCGAGCAGGGCGCGGTGACGCCGCACCTGGCGCGCCAGTGTCCAGCCCGCCACCAGCCGGTTGGCGCGCACCCATCCCGGCGCTTCAAGCCGGTACACCTGCTCGGAGCGCAAGCCCGTCCAGAAGTGGGCCAGCAGCGGCAGGGCCGCGACCCCTTGCTCGGCCACGCTGGCGAGGTAGGCCGCGTTCAGCGCACCGGCCGATGTGCCGAACAGCCATTGGAAGGGGAAGGCCGGTGCACCCTGAGGCAGCATGCTGGCAAGCGCCTTGAGCACACCGGCCTGGTAGGCGGTGCGCGCGCCGCCGCCCATCAGCACCAGCGCACACGCATCGGGACTCACCTCGTGCGAGGCGGGCGCCAACATGTTGTGGGTGATGAGGGTGTCGAGGGACATGGTTTGCGACCTGGCTCCCGTTACCCGGCCATGTTGCTTATGCCTTGCCGCGGCTGAGCAGCCAATACAGGAAGATCGCACCGAAGGTGGCGGTGCCGATACCGCCCAGGCCGAACTGACCGAACTTCAGCGTGTACTCGCCGGTGCCCAGGATGATCGGAATGGCGGCCACCAGCAGGTTCTTGTTGTCCGAGAAGTCGACCTTGTTGTCGACCCAGATCTTGGCACCGGCAATGGCGATGAGGCCGAACACCACGATGGACACGCCGCCCATCACGGCCAGTGGGATCGCCTGGATCAGCGCGCCGAACTTCGGGCTGAAGCCCAGCACGATGGCAATGCACGCGGCCACCACGAACATGGCGGTGGAGTAGATCTTGGTGGCGGCCATCACGCCGATGTTTTCCGCGTAGGTGGTCACGCCGGTGCCACCGGCCGCGCCGCTGACCATGGTGGCCACGCCGTCGCCGATGAAGGCCCGTCCCAGGTAGGGGTTGAGGTCGCGTCCGGTCATGGCGCTCACGGCCTTGATGTGACCGAGGTTCTCGGCCACCAGGATCAGCGCCACCGGTGCGATCAGCAGGATGGCCTGTGCCTGGAACACGGGTGCGGCAAAGCTGGGCATGCCGAACCATGGCGCACTGGCGATGCCCGAGATATCGACGGGTTTGCCCAGGCCCAGGCCGTTGGTGAGCACGGCGTAGACCACGCTGGCCACGATGAGACCCACCAGGATCAAGAGCCGCTGCGTCATGCCGCGCGCGTACACCGCCACCAGCGCCACACTGATGAAGGTGATGGCCTGCATCCAGGCATCGAACCCGGTCGGCGCCATGTTCTTGATGGGAATGGCCGCGAGGTTCAGACCGATGACAGCGACCACGGTGCCGGTGACCACTGGTGGCATCAGGCGTTCGATCCAGCCCGTGCCCGTGGCGTGCACCAGGAAGCCGATAAGGGTATAGACGAAGCCGCAAGCGATGATGCCGCCCAGCGCCACGCCCAGGTTGGCGTTCTGGCCAGGGCCCGCGTAGCCGCTGGCGGCGATCACCACGCCGATGAAGGCAAAGCTCGACCCGAGATAACTCGGCACCTTGCCCCCCGTGATGAAGAAAAAGATGAGTGTGCCGATGCCGCTCATGAGGATGGCCACGTTGGGGTTGAAGCCCATGAGGAGCGGGGCCAGCACTGTGGCACCGAACATGGCAATGACGTGTTGCACGCCCATGACGGTGGTCTGCGGCCAGGGCAGTCGCTCTTCGGGGGCGATCACACCGCCGTTGTCGAGGGTGACGGACGGCTTCTCCGTCCAGCTGAACAAGCCCATGGAATCTCCTTGCGTTGGGTGGGGGATGGCCTCTTGGCCGCCACGGATTGTGACTGCAAAGACCGTGCCGACCCCGCGCCTCAGAGCCGCTCAGGCGCCCATGGCGGGCAGCACCTCGCCCCGGTTTTCGCCAAACCCGATGCGCGCTGCACCGGGCTTCTCGCACCAGCCGCGCAGGATGATGGCGTCGCCGTCTGCCAGGAAGGTGCGTGTTTCTCCGGTGCCGGGCAGCGGAATGTTGTGCGTGCCACCCAGGCTGAGCTCCACCATGGCGCCGGCCTGGTCGGGTGTGGGGCCCGAAATGGTGCCGGTGCCCAGCAAGTCGCCCGGTTGCAGGTTGCAGCCACCCACGCTGTGCTGCGCCACCATCTGAGCGATGGTCCAGTACTGGTGGCGAAAGCTGGTGGCCGAGAGGCGGTCGGGTGGGACGCCCATTTCGCGGTGCTGGCGCGATTCGATCCGCACCTCCAGCTGCACGTCCACTCCGCCGTGCGCGCTGTTGTCTGCGCTGCTCAGGTAGTCCAGCGGCTGCGGTTCGTCGGCCGGGTGGGCAAAAGGCACGCGGTAAGGAGCAAGTGCCTCCATCGTCACGATCCAGGGCGATACGGATGTGCAGAAGTTCTTGCCGAGGAAGGGGCCGAGCGGGCTCATTTCCCAGAACTGGTGGTCGCGCGCCGACCAGTCATTGAGCAGGCACATGCCGAAGATGTGGTCTTCGGCCTCGGCCATGGGAATCGGTGTGCCCAAGGTATTGCCTGGACCGATGTAGAAACCCATTTCGAGCTCGTAGTCCAGCCGCTTGCAGGCGCCGAACACCGGCGCGCTCGCGCCCGGTGGCATGGCCTGACCCATCGGGCGTTTGAACGGCGTGCCGCCGATCACCACGCTGGAGGCGCGGCCGTGATAAGCGATGGGAATCCACTGGAAATTGGGCGTGAGCGGGTCGTCCGGCCGGATCACGCGGCCCACATTGCGCGCGTGGTGGATGGAGGTGTAGAAGTCGGTGTAGTCGCCGATGCGCGTGGGCACGCGCATTTCAACGCCGTTCAGCGGCAACAGGCTGGCATTCACCGCCTTCAGCGCGGCGCCGCTGGTACCTGCTTTCAGCAGATCAAACAGTGCGTGGCGCAGTGCGCGCCAAGCACTGGTGCCCATGGCGAGAAAGTCGTTGAGGGCGTCGCCTGCGCAGGCCCTCAACGCCTGTGCCGCCAGTCCCGACACAGCGCTTTCGCGGGCCAGGCTGGCGAGGTCGATCACCTGGTCGCCGATGGCCACGCCACCGCGAAAAGCCTCGCTGCTGCCAGCGCGTCGGAACACGCCGAAAGGCAGATTCTGGATGGGAAAGTCGGTGGCTGCTGCGTTGGCAGATTCCAGCCAGCTGCGTGCGGCGGGGTCGTGGGTGTGGTTGAGTTCCATGGTCATGCGGCCGTTGCTTGCAATGCGTCGTCGAAGATGGCGACCGCGCGCGTCCAGCCCGCCGAGGCGCCGCGGATCTTGTGCGGGAAACACGAGATGAAAAAACCATCTGCCGGCAAGGCTTCAAGGTTGTGCATCTTCTCGATGTGGCAATAGCCGATGTCGCGCCCGGCCTTGTGGCCTTCCCAGATCAGCGAGGCATCCTTCGTCTCGCCGTATTTCTGCGCGGTGTGCACGAAGGGTGCGTCCCAGCTCCAGGCGTCGGTGCCGGTCAGGCGCACGCCGCGCTCCAGCAAATACATGGTGGCCTCGTAGCCCATGCCGCAGCCGGCCGCCACATAGTCGCCATGGCCGTAGCGCGAGCCGGCGCGCGTGTTCACCACCACGATCTCCAGTGGCTTGATCGTGTGGTTGATGCGCTTGAGTTCGGCCTCCACATCGTCGGCCGTCACCACATAGCCGTCGGCGAAGTGACGAAAGTCCAGTTTCACGCCGGGCTGGAAGCACCACTCCAGCGGCACGTCGTGGATCGCGATCGCGGGCTTCTTTTCGCCCAGCGCCTTGTCCATGGTGGAGTGGAAATGGTAGGGCGCATCCAGATGTGTTCCGTTGTGTGTGGAGAGCTGCACCAGCTCCACCGCCCAGCCTTCGCCGTCGGGCAGGTCTTCCTTTTTCAAGCCGGGAAAGAAAGGCTCGATTTGCTCGAAGGTGTTGTCGTGCGTGAAGTACTGGATCTTGGGTGCGAACGCGGGCGGGTCGCTCACCACGTCGTTTTCCAGGTAGATCGAGAGGTCGACGAATCGGCGTGGCATGGTGTTCTCCGGGGTGATGAATCAGGGGCGCTGCCAGCGCAGCAGGCGGTGTTCGGCCAGGGCGAGCAGCGCGTTGCTCACGAAGCCCAGGGCCCCGAGCAGCACGATGCCGGCAAACAAGTCGCTGGCTTGAAACGAGCGCGCCGCCAGCAGGATGGCCTGGCCCAGCCCGGCCTGCGAGGCGATCATTTCGCCCACCACCGAGACGATGAGCGAGACCGTGAGCGACAGGCGCATGCCGGCCAGGATGTCTGGCATGGCGTTGGGCAGGCCGATCTTGAGCACGAAGGCGAGGTGGCCGAGTTCCAGTGAGCGCGACACCTCGCGCAGCTGCTGGTGCACGCTGGCCAGTCCGTGCAGCGTGGCCAGCAGCACAGGCCACATGGCGCCAAACGCCACCACCGCGAGCACCATGTTGCCCGACAGGCCGAACAGTGCAATGGCCAGCGGCATCACGGCCGAGGCCGGCAGCGGGCGGATGAATTCGAGCGTGGGGGCGATCCATTCGCGGGCCCGCACCGAGCTGCCGATGAGCGCACCCAGCGCGATGCCCAGTGCGCTGGCCAGCACCCAGCCACTGACCATGCGGCCGAGCGTGGCCCAGGTGTAGGCCGCGAGGTCACCACCGGCCAGACCCTGAACGAGACTGGCCAGCGTGGCCTGGGGCGTGGGCAAAAAGGCGCGGTTGATCCAGCCGCTGGTGCTGGCTGCCCACCACAGGGCGATGAGGCCGCCCAGCACGAACACCGAGCCACCGGCGTTGACCAGTGTCGCCAGGGTGGCGTGGTACCGGTTCATGCGGCTCGGTCCCCCATGCGGCGCGCCACCTGGCGTTGCAGCGCCAGCGCGCCAACATTGATGGCGTAACCCACCACACCGATCCAGGCCAGCCAGGCCAGCATGAGTGCGGGGTCCAGGCTTTGCTGCGCGATCATCATGGCGTATCCCATGCCGTGCGGGTTCGCTGCAATTTCTACCGTCACGGCAACGACGAGTGCTATGGCCACACCCAGACGCAGCGCCACGAACAGGCGCGGCACGATGGCCGGCCCGACGATCCAGACGAAGCGCTGCAGCGGCGAGAGTTGCAGGGCGCGCGCCACCTCGAGGAGGCGCGGTTCGACTTGCAGCACCGCGGCTTGCGTGAGCACCAGCATGGGCCACAGGCAGGCGAAAGCCACCACGCTCACTTCCATGCGCAGACCGAAGCCGAAGACCAGCATGGCCAGCGGGATCAGCGCCACCGACGGGATGGGACGCGCCACCTCGACGCTGAGGTAACCGAGTTGTCCGGCCCGGCGCGACAGACCCAGCAGCGTGCCCAGCAGCAGACCCCCGAGCGCACCGATCAGCAGACCCAGCCCGGCGCTGCCCAGCGTGAAGGCCGTCGCCTCCAGCAGCGAGCCGTCCATGAGTGCACCACCGAAGGCGTGCAGGGCTGCGCTGGGCGGCGCGATGGCATCGCTGCCCTGGCCGGTGGTGCGGGCCCAGAGTTCGAGTGAGCCCAGCAGAACGGCCGGGAAGACCAGCGATTTCATTCAATGGCCCAGGTGGTGATAGAGCTCGCGCCGCAGGCGCAGGAACTCCGGGTGTTCCTTGGTGCTCAACTGGTCGCGCGGCTGCGGCAGCGGCACCTCGATCAGCGCAGCCAGGCTGGGCAGTTCGGCAGTGGGGTTGCTGCGCAGCGCGATCACGCGGTCGCCCAGGTACAGCGCCTCTTCCAGGTCGTGGGTGACAAACATCACCGTGAGACCTTCCTCGCGCACCAGCCGCGCGAGCTCGTCCTGCAGTGTCTCGCGCGTCATCGCATCGAGCGCGCCGAAGGGCTCGTCCATCAGCATCACGTCGGGCTGCTGGGCCAGGCAGCGCGCGATCTGCACACGCTGCTGCATGCCGCCCGAGAGCTGGGCCGGAAACTTCTCGGCGTGCTCGCTCAGGCCCACGGTCTTCAGCACGCGCGCGATGTGCCCGGGCCGGTCGGCCGGTGGCATGTTCGCCGCTTCGAGCGCCAGGCTCACGTTGGCCTGCACCGTGCGCCAGGGCAGCAGGGCGCGTCCATAGTCCTGGAACACAAAAGCCACCTCGCGGCTGGGGCCGGTGATGGCCTTGCCCCGTCGCTGCACATGCCCGTTGCTGGGCGACACGAAGCCGGCGGCGGCGCGCAGCAGGGTGGTCTTGCCGCAGCCCGAGGGACCGATCACGCAGACGAACTCGCCACGCCGGATGGACAGATCCACCGGCGACAGGATCTGTCGACCTCCCAGCGTGATGGCCACGCGGTCGAATTGCAGGACGGTGTCGGCCGCGCCGGTCATGGGTTCCCTGTGCTCACTTTGCGATCAGGCTGACAACGTTCGGCTTGCCCTTGAGCATGGCCTGGTCGTTCATCAGGTCGACCCAGTAGTTGAGCTGCTTCTCGGTCACCACCGCACCGGGCGGCGAGATCTGGATCTTGGCGATGACCTCGGGCGGCAGCTTGATGTATTTGCCGATCGCCGCGCGCACCGCGTCGTTGTTTTTCGGTTGCTGCATGAACGCGGCGGCCTCCTGCACCGCTTCGCGAAAGGCGCGCGCCGCGCCGGCGTTTTGCGCGACCCAGTCGCGCCGCGCGGTGTGGATGATGGTGGGCTGGTTCTCGGGCAGGAAGGTCGAGTAGTAGGACGCCACGTAGCCGATACCGCTGTCGGTGATGCGGCTCATGAACGGGTCGGCGCTGACCACCGCATCCACGGAGCCGCCGCGCAGCAGGTCGCCGTGCTGCGGGAACGAGGCTTCGACGAAGTTGACGGATTTGAAGTCAACACCCTGCGTCTTGAGCCAGCCGCGAAAAGTCACGTGCAAAAACGCGCCGAGGCCTGGCACGCCGATCTTCTTGCCCACGCAGTCCTTGGCGGTGCGGATGCCGCTGCCGGCTTTTGCCACCAGGCCGAAGCCGGTGATGGTCTTGGAGGTCACGCCGCCACCAGCCACCACCACATGGTCCAGCCCGCCGTCGACTGACTGCAGGAACACGCTGGGCGTGGGCCCGCCGATCTGCAGCGAGCCCGCCTGCACCGCCGCAGGGATGGTGGAGTTGATCGGGATGAACTTGAGCTCCACGTCGAGCGCCCGCTTCTTGAAGTAACCGTTTTCTGCCGCGATGAACACCGAGGCAAAGTCGGTGACGGCGGTGTAGCCAAACACGATCTTGGTGGAGGCCTGGGCGAAGGCGGGCAGGCCGATGGCGGCCGGTACAGCGGCCAATGCGGCCAGAGCGGTGCGTCGTTTCATCTGTGTCTCCTCGTGGTGGGGGTGGCGGAACGGGATGGGGTCGGGGTGGGCAAGGCAGCGCGCAGGCCGCCCACGATGAAGCGCACGAGGCGCTCGCTGGCTGCGGGGTCGCCGGGCTGGTTCAGGTCCAGCGAAAGGCGCGCGATGCGCTCGTCCACCAGGTGGTGCAGGAGCGCGCCCAGTGCGAACTGGTAACCCCAGGCCACATCGGCCCGCGTGGCATGCGGCAGCGCGCCGTGCAGCGCATCGATGAAGCGGTGAGCCATGGGGTCAAAAAACTCACGCAGCACGCGGTCGGCCTCCTGGCTGCCGTAGGCGAGTTCGCGCCCCACCAGCTGCGCGTAGTGGTGCCCTTCAGGGCTGGCGCGAAGCTTGATCACCGGGCCGACAAAGGCTTCCACGATGCGGGTGAGCGTCATCGGGTCCGCGGGATCGTGCGATGCCGAATCGAGTGCAGCCAGGCGTTCTTCGATGGTCTGGTTCCAGTGCGCAAAGACAGCATGGAACAGCTCGTGTTTGGGGCCGTAGTAGTAAGCCACCAGCGCCAGTGGCACACCCGCTTCTTCGGCTATCTGGCGGATCGTCACGGCGTGGTATCCACTGCGTGCAAACAGCTTCTCGGCCGCAAACAGGATGGCCTGCTGGCGGTCGGGGCGCTGTGGGCCGCGCGCTGCCTTGGCCCCCTTTCGGGTGCGTGTTGCGGCGGCGGGTGAGGGACGGCTGGGCATGAAGGGCATTGAACGGCCGTACAAAATAACTGAACACCCGTACAAACCCGGGGCTCGCAGGCACCACGGAAGGGAACTGCACTGTTAACCTGATGTGCAAAAAGGATAACGGCATGAACGAGACAAGCGCACCACCCTACACCCCACAGATACGCCTCTACCAGCAATGGCTGGCCGACCAGCGAGGCCTGCATTTCGACGATTACGACGCACTGTGGCGTTGGTCGACCACCGAGCTGGAAGCGTTCTGGCAAAGCATCTGGGACTACTTCGACATGCGCTCGCCGACGCCCCACACCGGGGTGCTGGAGCGCAACGTGATGCCCGGCGCGCGATGGTTCCCGGGTGCGCAGGTGAACTACGCGCAGCAGGTGTTTCGCCACGTGCAGCCCGCGCACGAGGCCGGCTTCATGGCCATCGTGAGCCGCAATGAAAAAGGCCGCCACGTGGAGATGAGCTGGCCCGAGTTGCGCCGCCAGGTGGCGTCGCTCGCGCTGCACCTGCAGGCCCAGGGCGTGCAGCCCGGCGACCGCGTGGCCGCGTACCTGCCCAATATTCCTGAAGCCATGGTCGCGTTTCTGGCCACGGTGAGCATCGGCGGCGTGTGGAGCATCTGCGCGCCCGACATGGGCACCCACGCCGTGCTCGACCGTTTCCGCCAGATCGAGCCGGTGGTGCTGATCGCCTGTGACGGGGTGACCTACGGCGCGCGCGATTTCGACCGCCTGGCCGTGGTGGCCGAGTTGCGCGCAGCCCTGCCCACCGTGCGCCACGTGGTGCTGCACACCAACCTGGCGGAGGACGAGGAAGCCGCCGACCGCGCACTGCAGGCCGCCGCACCGTGCACCGCTTTTGCCGAGGCCACCGAGCGCATGGACGCTGCAGTGGCACAGTTCGAGCCGCTCTGGCTGCCCTTCGACCACCCGCTGTGGATCGTGTATTCGAGCGGCACCACCGGCCTGCCCAAACCCATCGTGCATGGCCACGGCGGCACCACCATCGTGGCGCTGGCGCTCAAGATCCTGCACAACGACATTGGTTGCAGCTACGAGCCCAACAGCTGGGGCGAGCGTTACCACTGGTACAGCTCCACCGGCTGGGTGATGTGGAACGCACAGACCGGCGGCCTGCTCGGTGGCACCACCTGCGTGATCTACGACGGCAACCCCGGCGGCTCCAAAGACAAGCCCGACTGGACCACGCTCTGGCGCTTTGCCGCTGAGCAGGGCGTGACGTTCTTCGGCGCAGGCGCTGCGTTTTTTGCGAACTGCTTCAAGGCCGGCGTGGACCTGTCGATCTGCGGCGATCTGTCGGCGGTGCGCGCCTTGGGCACCACGGGCTCGCCGTTGTCGGAAGACGCCCAGAACTGGGGGACGGAGCAGTTTCGCAAGGTGTGGGCAGCAGAAGACCGATCCACCGCCGGGCCGCCCCAAGGTGGATCAGCCCCCTCGGGGGGCAGCGGACCACGCGCAGCGGGGGATCGTGGGGGCGACATCTGGTGGTGCAACATTTCCGGCGGCACCGACTTCGCCGGCGCCTTCATCGGCGGCCACCGCGACCTGCCACAGACCCCGGGCCGCATGCAATGCCGACTCATGGGATGCGCCGTGGAAGCCTGGAACGAGCAGGGTCTGCCGGTCAACGATGAGGTCGGTGAGCTGGTGTGCACGCAGCCCATTCCGTCGATGCCGCTGTACTTCGTGGGTGATGTCGATCACAAGCGCCTGCTCGGCAGTTACTTCGACATGTACCCCGCCGGGCACGGCCGCCGACCCGGTGGCGGTGATCTTGACAAGGAGGCCGGCGCCGTCTGGCGACACGGCGACTGGCTGCGCATCCACCCCGACGGCTCGTGTGTGATCTACGGCCGCTCCGATGCCACCATCAACCGCCACGGCCTGCGCATGGGCACCAGCGAGATGTACAGCGCGGTCGAGGCACTGCCCGAGGTGATGGACTCGATGGTGGTCGATCTGGAGTACCTGGGCCGCGAGAGCTACATGCCGCTGTTCGTGGTGCTGCGCGAGGGCGTGGTGCTTGACGACGCGGTGCGCGTGCGCATCACCGACAGCATCCGCACTGCGCTGTCGCCGCGCTTCGTGCCCAACGACGTGTTCCAGGTGGCCGAGGTCCCGCGCACGCTCTCGGGCAAGAAGCAGGAACTGCCGATCAAGAAACTGTTGCTGGGTCAGCCGCTGGAGAAGGTGATCAACAAGGAGGCGATGGCCAACCCGGGCTGTCTGGACTGGTACGTGGACTTTGCCGAGCGGCGTTGCCGGGGCGCCTGAGCGCACATCTTGGGGCTAACCCGCTGTCGGCTACACCGGCCTTGCGCTAACTTGGAGGTCCCGCAAGAACCGGAGACGCGCGATGCACCCCACCGACCGTTCTGTCAACCGCCGTCAGGCGCTCACCCTGGCCGCCAGTGGTGCCGCTGCGGTGGCCGCACCGGCCTTGTTCAGCAGCGCAGCGCGGGCGCAAGACAAGTTTCCTTCGCGCCCCATCACCCTCATTGCGCCCTGGCCCGCCGGCGGAAGCAGCGACGGCGTGATGCGTGCGCTGGGCCTGAGTGCCAGCAAGGCGCTGGGCGTGCCGGTCATCATCGAGAACAAGCCCGGTGTGGGCGGTACGCTGGGCGCCAGTGCCATGGTGCAGGCCAAGCCCGACGGCTACACGCTCACGCAACTGCCGCTGGGCGTTTATCGCTTGCCGCACATGCAGACCATGCCCTTCAACCCGGTGACCGACCTGACCCACATTGTCTGCCTCACGGGCTACACCTTCGGCCTCGCCTGCACCGCAGACGCACCGTTCAAGACCCTCAAGGAGATGGTGGCGTACGCCAAAGCCAATCCCGGCAAGCTCGAATACGGCCACACCGGCACCGGCACCACCCCGCACCTGGCCATCGAAGAATTCAGCGACAAAGCGGGCATCCAGCTCAACCCGATCCCTTTCAAGGGATCGGCGGAAATCATGACCGCCATCCTCGGTGGCCACATCCGCATGATGAGTGGCACCACCGAGTTCGCGCCCCATGTGCAGAGCGGCAAGCTGCGCCTGCTGGCCACACTGGGCCGCGAGCGCAACAAGGCGTTTGCCGACGTGCCCACCGTGAAGGAAAGCGGCTGGGACACCATCACCGAATCACCCTTCGGTATTGGCGGCCCCAAGGGCATGGACCCGGCTGTGGTGAAGGTACTGCACGACGCGTTCAAGACCACGCTCGATGACCCCGAGGTCAAGGCCACCTTCGACAAGTTCTACCAGCCGACGATCTACATGAACACCGCCGACTACACGGCCTACGCAGCACGCACGTTTGCGGCGGAGAAGAACACGATCGAGCGGCTCGGGTTGTCGAAAAAGAGCTGACGGCTACCGTTTGCTGACGAGAACGATACCGACTGCAACACCCACCAAGGCCAGCACCAGCTGCAGCGTGAGCGGCTCGCTCAACAGCACCACGCCGAACACCAGCGCGAACACGGGTGTGAGAAAAGTGAAGGTCGACATCTGCGTGGCCGGGTAGTGGCGCAGCATCCACATCCAGGTGAGATAGCTCGCGAATGCGCCCACCACCGTCTGGATGGCCATCGAGCCCCAGGCGCGCGCCGAGTAGTCGAGCGACCACACCTCGCCGAGCGCCAGCGAGATGAAGGGCGCGACCGCCGCCGTGACGCCCACTTGGTAGAACAGCGTTTTTTCCGGGCTGGCGCTCGCGAGCCGGGTGGCACGGATGGTCAGCGTGGTCAGTCCCCAGAGCACACCCGCAGCCAGCGCCATGGCGTCGCCCAGCCACGCACCGGCCACCGGCGAGCCGTGCATGAAGCCTTCGCCGAACGCCAATGCCACCGCCGCAAACGCGATCACCAGGCCCACCCACTGGATGCGTCGCAGCTTCTCGCCCGGCACCACGCGCGGCAGCAGCAGCGCCACCACGAAGGGGCTGGTGTAGAGGAACACCGTGAGACGCGAGGCGGTGGTGTGTATCAGCCCGAGGTAAATGAAGGCGAACTCGCCCGCGAACAGCGAGCCCGCCAGCAGCCCGGCCTTGAGCGTGCCGTCGCGTTGGAAGAGCGGCACACCGCGCGCCGCGCACCACAGCCCGATCAAGACCGCCGCACCCCAGAAGCGCAATGAGGCCTGCCACAGCGGCGGCACCTCGCCCACCGTGGACTTGATCAGGATCTGCTGGAAACCCCAGAAGGCGCAGCACACCACGAGCAGTGTGATGGCGAGGGCGTCAAGGTGGGTTTTGCGTGTGGAAGACGGGCTCATCCGCCCATTGTCGCGAGGTCGTGCCCGGCACCCTGTCGCTCGGGCGCGGGTCGGTCAGAGCGGGTGTTCGGTGTAGAAGCGCCCGCCGTGGAACAGCAGCGGTGAGGCGTCGGCGCGGTGCGCGCATCGCTCGACTTCGCCCACGAAGATCACATGGTCGCCCTCGGCGTACTGGCTGCGGTTGAAGCATTCAAACGACGCGGCTGCCCCTTCCAGCAACGGAGCGCCGTTGCCACCCTCGCGAAACGCCACACCGGCCCAGCGGTCGGTGTCCTTGGCGGCGAACTGTTCGGCCAGCGCCTGCTGATCGGCTGCAAGCACGTTGATGGCGTAGTGGCGGCCATTGGAGAAGGCGGCCATGGAGCCGGCCGAGCGGCCCAGGCTCCAGAGCACCAGCGGCGGGCTCAGCGAGACCGAGTTGAACGAGTTGGCCGTGAGGCCCACGAGCTCGCCACCGTCGGTGCGCGCGGTGACGATGGTCACGCCTGTGGCGAACATGCCCAGCGAGGCGCGGAACTCGCGCGCTGAGAAATCGGGCGCGCGGGCCTGGAGGGCGGGGGGACGGTCTGAAGGCATCGGGTGCAAGTGCGTGGAGCGGTGGTGGGTGGATTCTCGGCGATCGGCGTCTATGCACGGTCGCGTCCCTAGAATGCCGTGATGCGCCGCTCCCCTTTGTTCCCCCGCCTGTCTGCCTGGGCTGTGTTCGCCGTGTTGGCCGCGGGGTGGCTTTGCATCAACCCTGCGCAGGCCGCATCGCCTCTGCGCGGACCGCCGCACCACCGCACCACGGTACCCGCCAGCGCGCCGCCTTGCGTGCACTTCTCTGCCCGCCTGCCGCACATGGGCCGTGCGCTGTGCGATGCGGCCGAGCTGGTGGCCACCGAAGGCCGCTCGTCGCAGGGTCGCACGCTCTACGCGCGCGACGTGGTGGCGCCCCAGGCGCGCCTGCGCGTGCTGGTGGTGGGCGCCATGCACGGTGACGAAATGTCTTCGGCCTCGGTCGCGCTGCACTGGATCCAGCACGCGTTGAAGGAACCTGCGGACGCCCACTGGCGCTTCATTCCCGTGCTCAATCCAGACGGCTTGCTGGCGCGGCCCGCCAGGCGCGTGAACGCGCGCGGCGTGGACCTCAACCGCAATTTCCCCACGCCCAACTGGGCCAGCGATGCCAAGGTGTACTGGGAGCAACGCACGAAGAAAGACCCGCGCCGCTGGCCCGGACCCAGTCCGCTGTCGGAGCCGGAGTCGCGTTTTCTGCACGAGGAAATGGCGCGCTTCCAGCCGCACCTGATCGTGAGCATCCACCCACCCTACGGCGTGCTCGACTTCGACGGCCCCGGCGCTCCGCCGCCCAAGCTCGGGCGCCTTTTTCTGGACCAGGTGGGCATCTTTCCCGGCAGCCTGGGCAACTACGGCGGCGTGCACCGGGGCATGCCGGTGGTCACGATCGAACTGCCCAACGCCTTTCGCGCACCGCTGGACAGCGAGATGCGCCAGATGTGGATGGACCTGCAGCGCTGGATGGTGGAGCGCCTTCGGCCCTGAGGGGGCTCAGGCCTGGCCGGGTGGTTGGGCCACCCGCAGGCGCGCTGGGACGGGCGATCCCTGCGCCGCACGCGGCATGCCGTGAAAGCCGAAGTCCATGGCGGGCTGCTCCCCGTGGATCAGCTCGGCCAGTGCCTTGCCGGAGCCCGCGCCGTGGGTCCAGCCCAGCGTACCGTGGCCAGCGTTGATCCAGAGATTCTTCAGCGGCAGACGGCCAATCAGCGGGATGTTGGTCGGCGTGGCCGGGCGCAGGCCGCACCAGAACTGCGGGTCGCCGCCCTGCTCGGGCGTGCGGGTGTCGGCCACACCGGGAAACACCTGCTCGATGCGGCGCACCAGCATTTCGCAGCGCTTCTTCGCCAGCGGCGTGTCGAGCGAGAGGTCGAACCCGCCGAGCTCGATGGTGCCGGCCACGCGCAGCTGGTTGCCCAGGCGCGAGACGGCGATCTTGAGCTGGTCGTCGATCATGCTCACGCTGGGTGCCTGCTCGGGCTTGAGCAGTGGCAGCGTGGCGCTGTAGCCTTTGCCCGGGTAGATCGGCACGCTCAGGCCGATCGACTTCAGCAGTGGCGTCGTGTACGAACCGCAGGCCACCACAAAGGCGTCGGCCTTGAGCATGCGCACGCTGCCGCTCTGGCGGTCTCGCACCCGCACCTCTCGGATCTGTTGTCCGTCGCTGTCCAGGCGCTCGATGTCGTGGCCGAACATCAGCCGAGCACCGCGCTGAGCGCACAACGCAGCGAGTTGCTGCGTGAAACTGCGCGCGTCGCCCGACTCGTCGCTCTGGGTGTAGGTGCCGCCCACAATGCGGTCGGCAAAAGCCTTCAGCGCCGGTTCGATGGTGAGCAATTCGTTGCGCGACACCACCCGGCGCTTGACGCCGAAACGCTGCATGACGGCGGCCGCTTCGGCGGCGCCGTCAAAGGACTTCTGGTCGGTGTAGTAGTGCGCGATGCCGCGTTCGATCCGGTTGTACTCGATGCCGGTCTCGGCCACCACCGCCTTGAGCGCGTTGTGGCTGTATGAGCCCAGTGCCACGAGCTGCGCTACGTTGCGCTCGAAGGCGGCGTCGTTGCATTGCGCCAGGAACTGGAGGCCCCAGCGCCACTGCGCCCAGTCGAGCTGCGGGCGGAACAGCAGTGGCGACTCGTCGGAGAACATCCACTTCAAGGTCTTGAGCGGCGCGTCCTTGTTGGCCCAGGGCTCGCAATAGCTCACCGAGATTTGTGCCGCGTTGGCAAAGCTGGTTTCCAGCGCAGCGTCGGGCTGCCGGTCGACCAACGTGACCTCGTGACCGCGCTCCAGCAGGTGCCATGCCGTGCTGACGCCGATGATGCCCGCGCCCAGAATAGTGACCTGCATGACCTGCTCCTCAAAAGGAATGAAACTGGTCGCAGTATCGAAAGAAGCAGCTTCGAAGTGAAGCGGAATTAAACTAAAATTTTGGGCATCAGATCTGCTTATATGACAAGCGAGCACCCATGAGCACCTTCGATCCCGACGCCCTCGAATGCCTGGCCGCCATCATTGAAGAGGGCGGGTTCGAGCGCGCAGCGCAGCGCTTGTCGATCACGCAGTCCGCGGTTTCGCAGCGCTTGCGTGCCCTGGAAGCCCAGGTCGGCACCGTGCTCATCGTGCGCAGCCGGCCACTCAAACCCACACAAGCCGGTCAGTTGATGCTCAAGCACGCCAAGATGATGCGGTTGCTGCGTGCCGATCTGGAGAAGGACCTCAAGGAGCTTGCACCCAGCTCCACCGGCGGTGGCCGCGACGAGGAGCGCATCTCGGTGGCGATCAACGCCGACAGCATTGCCACCTGGGCGTTGCCCGCGCTGGACACGCTTGCGCAAAACGGTTTGCCGATCGAAATCATCACAGACGACCAGGAGTTCACCCACGAATGGCTGCGCGAAGGTCAGGTGTTGGGCTGCGTCACCTCGCTCGGTCAGGCGCTGCGTGGTTGCAAGATGGAAGCGCTGGGTTCCATGGACTATGTGGCCGTGGCACAGGCCGACTTTGCCGCACAGCACCTGCCCAAGGGGTTGAGTGCGCACAACTTCCACCAGGTACCCTTTGTCGCCTTCAACCGCAAGGACAACCTGCAGCACGGTTTCGTGATGAAGGCTTTCGGCCTGCCACGGGTGATGCTCAAGCAGCTGTTCGTGCCTTCCAGCGAGGGTCAGGTGCGCACTGTGCAGGCCGGCTGGGGGGTGAGCGTGTTGCCCGAGCTGGGGGTGCGCGAGCTCATTGAATCGGGCGAGCTGGTCAATCTCGCCCCGCGCCACCGCCTTGGGGTGGCGCTGTACTGGCATTGCTGGAATCTGAGCTCCGACGTGCTGGATACCTTGAGCAAGGCCTTGCGCACCGCCGCTGCCGACAACTTGCGGCCCACCGTCTGAAAACAAAAAGCCCCACCGAAGTGGGGCCTGATCGAAGCAAGTGCCTGCTTACTTGGGCATGATCACGGTGTCGATCACGTGGATCACGCCGTTGTCTGCCCCGATATCGGTCTTGACGACATTGGCCGCGTCCACCTTCACGCCACCTGCGGTGGCCACAGTGATCGAGCTGCCCTGCACGGTCTTGACCATGCCGGCCTTCACGTCCTTGGCCATCACTTTGCCGGGCACCACGTGGTAGGTCAGCACCTTGGTCAGGGCGGCCTTGTCCTTTAGCAGGGCATCCAGCGTGGCCTTGGGGATCTTGGCGAAGGCTTCGTCGGTGGGGGCGAACACGGTGAACGGGCCCGGACCCTTCAGCGTGTCGACCAGGCCGGCGGCTTGAACCGCAGTGACCAAGGTCTTGAACGAACCGGCTGCAACAGCCGTGTCGACAATGTCGGCGGCCTGGGCCGAACCGAGTGCACCGAATGCCAGCAGGGATGCGATGAGGGTCTTCTTCATGGTGATGTCCTTGGGAAGGGTTGGGTAACGGGGTTGAGGAAGCAGAGA
Source organism: Hydrogenophaga sp. (assembly GCA_031426175.1). Classification (GTDB taxonomy): domain Bacteria; phylum Pseudomonadota; class Gammaproteobacteria; order Burkholderiales; family Burkholderiaceae_C; genus Hydrogenophaga. Next base: position 19,961 of record JANPKR010000608.1, read on the forward strand.
CTTGCGAGAGCAAAATCGCCCTGCCAACGCTGAGAGCGCAAAAAAGTCTTCCGAGTTTCAAAACAGACCAATCAGTATGTAACAAGACTTTTCGGTAGGGTTATCGACGCCCCCGTCGATCTCGGGCAAAATCCTCGCTGTATCAAAAGGTTGTCCATGACCAGCGCAGTCCACAAATCGCCCGCCGAAACTCCCCAGAAACGCAGCTTCCGCCAGCAAATGCACCTGGCCCGTGAAGACGCGATCATCATGGCGGTGAACCGCCTGTTGGCCGAAAAGGGCTTCGACGCCATGACGGTGGACGAGGTGGCTGCCGAGGTGGGCATCGCGAAGGCCAGCCTCTACAAACATTTCTCCAGCAAGGAAGACCTGGCCGCTGAAGCCATGGTGCGGGTGATGGACCGCGCGCGCGCTTTCCTCGACAGCCTGCAAGGCCATCCCGAGCGGACGCCGATCGAACAACTCCGGGCTGTCGCCCGCTGGACCATGGAAGTGCAGCTGGCCGGCGAAATGCCGTCACTCCCGAGCGAGAACTCCAGCCTGCGGACTGCGCTCACCACCAACAAGGCCTATGTCGACGGACTCATGGATGTGAGCGAACGGTTGGGCCACTGGATCACCCTGGCCCAGGCCGATGGCAGCCTCAACGCCAGGCTGCCGCCCATTGCCGTGCTCTACACCTTGTTCGCGCGCGCCTGCGATCCGGTGCTCGGTTTCCTCAAGGGTTCGGGGCAGCACACCAATGACGAAATCATCGAGATGGTCCTCAGCACGTGTTTTGACGGTTTGAAGTCGCGCTGACGGACATTGTTCGGCGCACCAACAAAAACGGCACCCCGGCATGCGCCAGGAAATTGGTGGGCACCGGGGCCAAGAACAGGTTTCACAGCCCCCACTGGCAAAGCCAACACCAAAC
>JANPKR010000609.1:0-2341 GCA_031426175.1 Hydrogenophaga sp.
GCTCGGCGTGCTGACGCGGCTGGGTCACGGAGATTCTTACACCAGCTAGCCAATCTACGAACACACGGTGCAGGCGCGATAACCGCGCCTGCACCGAGTGTTACGGGATCAAAGACCCAGTTGGGCTTTCATGTCTGCCCAGGCGGAGCCGTTGAGGTGCCTGCTGTCAACGACGTTGCTGTCGATACCGGGCTTGTTCTGGCGGGCGATGAATACCCAGTCTCCGCCGCCAACCACCGGCAGGGTCTGCGCTACCTGGGTTACAGCCTTGACTTCCACGTAGACCCGCTCATGGTTCATCACAGTGGGCGCGTTGCCCGTGAAGTGCATCACTTGCGCGCCGTTGACGGAGCTGATGGCGTAGTTCCCGGTTCCTGCCGTACCGCAGTTTGAAGCGGTGGTCTGGGTGGCGTCCAGGTCACATTCGTAGAACTGCACCGTGCCCTGAGTGGCGTTGGTGCTGCCAGTGAATGCCACCCGCAGGTTTCTGAGGTTGCCGCTGCCCAGCCCCAGGTTCAGGCTGCCGGCAGGGCTTGGCAGCACCACAGCGCTGGCCGGACGCGCGGCAATCAGCTCTGTCAGGTTGGTGGCGATGGTCTGGTTGACGCCATCGGTATTGATGCTGTTGATGTAGTAAGGCCGGTTCAGGTTCAAGCTCGAGCCCACGCGCAGCGCGCTGTTGCCCTGAAAACTGGCCATACCAAGCGCTGTAACCAGATTGCTCGTGGATTGCCCGACGTTGATTGTGTTGTCTGGCTCCGCCTGCATTTCGTTCACTACCTCGGCCATGAAACGCCCTGCGATCGACACGTTGCGACGCACACCGATCGATTCCTGCACGTCGCAAAACACCGAGCGGTTGGGTACGCCCAGCGTGAAGGTCAATGCCTGGGTGTCATCGCACCGCCGCCAGCCGCTGGGTGTGAGATAGGCTTGGTTGTAGAGCGTGCTCGCCGGTATCACCGTATTGCCGGTGCGTCCATCCCTGACATCCAGCTGCGACCCTCTGGGAGCTCCCGCTGCCCTGGCCAGCCGGTTGAAGGCGCTGAAGTTGTAGTTGGCGGCGTCGGTGTAGCGCAGGCTGCGCAGGTCGCTGGGGTCTTCGGGCAGGCCAGCCGACGAAGGATCACCCACCGCCAAAGAAATGCCTTGGTCCAGCGTGAACGCAACAACGACTGCGGCCGTTCGCGCGTTGTCGGCGAAAGCGCTTTCGGTCAAAGCCGTATCCGACTGGTAGTCGTCAATCTTGCTCTCGGCAATGCCCAGTTGCTGTGCGATATTGACCCTCGCAAGCGCCTCGGTCATGCCTGCTGCCACCCCCGCCGCCAACAGTGTGGTCAGTGGGTTGATCTGACCGCGCTTGCCCGGAAGTAGCCGAAGGACGTACCTCGCGGACTCTGCCGTTGCCTGGCCATCGACCGTGTCAATGGTGGTGTCGGGGTCAGACAACAAGCCTGGTACTTGCGGCGAAATCATCGAGGCGACGGCCACCTGTGCCGGCGTGATGGTGCTGGTGTCGTAGGTAAGCCGGTAGGCACCATCGCTGCCAGTCTTGGCCGAGGTTGGATCCGTCGGGTCGCAGGCGCTGTTGTCGTTGAGGTCAAGACAGACCACGGCGTTTTGCACGAGCCCATTGACAGCCACGGTGCCGCTGATCGTGCCTGGAGGGTCAATGTTGGAGCCGGGGGTGGTCTGCGAACTTGAAGGGCCATCGCCCCCACCGCCACATGCGGTCAATGCTGCCAACGCAAGTGCGACCATGGCCTGGCTGGCAGGCCGAGGGGCGCAATAGGATTGGGAAAACGGTTTCATGGTGGTGCTCCTGGGTTGTGGTTGAAAAGGCAACGCCATTGCACCGCTCCGACAGGAGTCGCGCACCCTCCGCAAAGGGGGGCATTTGTGAGGTGGCCTCCTCAATCGGGGGTGGTTGCTTGGCCTTGCGCCGCACGAACCCTTGCCAGTCGCAAGCGATGTCCACAGAATGCGTGCATGTCCAAAGCACCCGTCCCGGCGCATTCCTTGCCTACACCGTCGCCGCCCAATAGCCTCGCGACAACTCATGACCACCACCGCAAGGCGTCGGCAGATGAAACACCAGGGCCCGCCGTTCCCGCCGTGCCTGCCATCTGGCTGCACTGCGAGCTGGACAACGTGGGCAACCTGCTCCTGCTGGACGAGCCGGGTGTGAAGGTTCGATGGCAACACTTCGAGAGCGAGGCAAGGAGCCTCGTTGGTCGATGCAAGGGCAGGTTGCAAGGGGCGTACCGCCACAGTTTGTTTTGCAGTTTCGACCAGTCCCGTCTTGCGCTGGTTGCGGCCAATGGATTGCACAGGTTGATGG
>JANPKR010000610.1:0-3381 GCA_031426175.1 Hydrogenophaga sp.
GCCACCCAGGCCACAAAGCGGATCAGGTACTCGGGCACCAGCATGAAGATGTAGAACGCCACCACCGCGTTGGCCAACCCCACCAGCAGGAACATCTGCGGGATGGTGAAACCGGCCGACAGCAAGGCCCCGGCGATGACGGCGCTGGCAATCATGAACAACGCGTTGAGGATGTTGTTGGCCGCGATGATGCGGGCGCGGTGCGTGGGCTGGCTGCGCATCTGGATCAGGGCGTACATGGGAACGCTGTACAGACCGGCAAACAGGCTGAGCAAGGTGAGATCGGCCAGCACCCGCCAGTGGGCCGGCATGGCGATGAACTCACTCAGTCCCAGCGAACTGGCCGGTGGAAGGCCCCGGGAGGCGAAGTACAGATCGACCGAGAACACACTCATGCCGATCGCACCCACCGGCACCAGACCAATTTCAACGTGCCGGCGCGAGAGCACCTCGCAAAGCAACGAACCGGTACCGATGCCGATCGAGAACACGATCAGCAGCAGCGACGCCACCTGCTCGTTGCCGTGCAGCACTTCTTTGGCGAAGCTCGGGAACTGGCTGAGGAACACGGCGCCGAAAAACCACATCCAGCTGATGCCCAGCACCGAGCGAAACACCACCGTGTTGCCGTGCGCCAGTTGGAGGTTGCGCCAGGTTTCGGTGAACGGGTTCCAGTTGATCGTGAGGCCGGGGTCGGTGGCCGGCGTGGCCGGTACCGCCTGCGCGGTTAGGCGGCCGATCACGGCAAGCGCCACACAGCTGAAGCCCACATGGTGCGCACCGATCTCGGGCACCGCGATGATCAATCCGCCCGCCAGATTGCCCAGCAAAATGGCGACAAACGTGCCCATTTCCACCATGCCGTTGCCGCCCGTGAGCTCGCGCTCGCTCAGGTGGTTGGGCAGGTAGGCAAACTTCACCGGGCCAAACAGCGTGGAATGCAGCCCCATGAGGAAGGTGCACAGCAACAGCAGCGGGATGTTGGTGGTGAAGAACGCCCACGCGGCCAACGCCATGATGCCGATCTCCAGCCGCTTCACGAACACGATCAGCGTCTTCTTGTCCAGCTTGTCCGCCAGCTGGCCGCTGGTGGCCGAAAACAGCAAGAACGGCAGGATGAACAACGCACCGATCACCAGCCCTGCCAGTGCCGGCGGCAGCCAGCTCACCTGCAACTGGTAGGTGACCAGCACGGTGAAGGCGAACTTGAACAGGTTGTCGTTGGCGGCGCCCAGGAACTGAGTCCAGAAAAACGGCGCAAAGCGGCGCTGGCTCAGCAGGGCGAACTGACCACCCTCGGCAGGGTGCGATGGGGACACGGACATGGCTGGGTTCTCCAGTGGTTGTAGGGCGGATCTCAGGCCATCGCCGCTGGATGGACGGGCGGATTGTGACCGAGCCACCCGGCTGAGCGCAGGGGGGAGTGTCGAAGCCATGATCGCTTGAAGAATCGCATTCCGATACAGTGTCCACGCATAGAGCCTTGAGTATCGATAAAGAAGACTCAACCCCCACAACCATGAGCACCACCACCGACCTCGTCACCGCCCTCAAGCAGGAACTGAAAGCCGCGCGCATGACCTACGCCGATCTGGCGCGGGCCATGGGCATGGCCGAATCGAGCGTGAAACGCATGCTGGCCAAGGGCGACATGTCGCTGTCCAAGGTGGACGCGATCTGCCGCGCCCTGCGGTTGGACTTCGCCGATATCGCGCGACGTGTGGCCGACGCGCAGCCCTTGCTGCGCGAGATGACGCAGGAGCAAGAGCGCGCGGTGGTGGCCGACAAGAAGCTGCTGCTGGTGGCCATTTGCGTGCTGAGCCAGTGGACGCTGGAGCAAATCACGGCGCGTTACCGGCTGAGCGAGGCCGACTGCGTGAAAAGCCTGGCGCAGCTCGATCGCATCGGCATCATCGAGCTGCGCCCGCTCAACCGTTACCGACTCAAGCTGGCCAAAACCTTCCGCTGGCGTCCGCACGGCCCGGTGATGAACTACTTCCGCGACCACGCCCTGCTCGACTACTTTCGCGGCGGCTTCGACGGCACCGGCGAAGGCCTGATGCTGGTGCACGGTTCGGTGAGCCGCACGCTCGCGCCCATGTTCATGGAGCGCTTGCAGCGCGTGGCCCAGGACTTTGCGCAGCAGCACCAGACCGACCAAAAGCTGGCCGAGACAGACCGCGAGGGCTACACCCTGGTGCTGGCCATGCGCAGCTGGGAATTCGAAGCCTTTGGGCAACTGCGGCGTTAGAACGCAGCGGCTGGCATGATGTCGGGCTTTGCCCGACCCGCCTGAACGCAGGACACCATGAATCCGAACGCCTCCGAACCCGCCGACGCCGCAGCGCCGGCGCCCACCGAAACAGACACCGGGAACCGCCCCCCGGCACGCGGCGGGCGCAACCGCCGCGGCCCGGCGCCACAGCGAAGCAGCGCCAACCCGCCCGCTGGCGCACCCCACCCCATGCTCGACCAACTGGCGGCGCTGTACCCGGCGTTGTTCGGAGCGGCGTTTCTGCCCATGAAGCGAGGCATCTTCCAGGACCTGCTGGACGCGCACCCCGACACGCTGGACAAGGACGGCCTGAAAGCCGCCCTGGCCCTGCACACCCGTTCGACCCGCTACCTCACCGCCGTGGCCAGCGGCCAGCCGCGCTGCGACCTCAACGGCCAGCCGGTCGAAGACCTGGCGCCCGAGCACGTGCACCATGCGCTGGTGGAGGTGTTTCGCCGCCGCCAGGGCCGAGCACCGCAAGACCTGCGGCCCAAGCTGCGCCAGCGCATCGAGCAGGCGTTCGAAGCCTCGGGCCTGGGTGTCGAAGCCTACGCCGCGCTGGTGCAGACGCGCGACGAGGCCGTGAATGCGCTGACGCAGGAGGCACTGGACGCGGTCGTCGCCCGTGCGGCCAAAGACGCGGCGCTGCTGCGCGCGTTTGAAGCCAGCGGCAAGACGGTGGACGAGTTCGCCGACATGTACGGCATGGGCGGGGCAGATGCAAACCGCACGCTGGAGCGGGCCCGCGCCCGCGCTGCCAAAGCCGCCTGATCGTCAACGAAGGATCAGGCCGCGGGCATGGTGAAGACCGTCAGCACCCCGGTGTAGCCGTACAACCGGTGGTGTGCGATCTCTCCACCGGCAAAAAATCCCACCAGCGGTACATCGCCCAAGGCCCGACGCACCAGCTGCAGCTCGGCGCTAGGGCTGCCGAAATGGGGACCACCCCGGCCCGCACAACTCACATAAAGAGCACCGGCGATGCGCCGCGCCGGGTGCGGCGCAGCGTCCGCCTCGGCAGCGGTCAAGGCACTGGCCATCGACAGGCTGAGCTCTTCGGGCTCCAGTTCTTCGCGCACTTCCGAGCACACGCGGATCAGGTCGGC
>JANPKR010000611.1:0-2556 GCA_031426175.1 Hydrogenophaga sp.
GGCCGAGACGCTGCGCACCGCGCTGCTGGCCCGCCCCGAATACGCCAACTGGGTGTCCGACATCGACATCGCCGGCCCCGGCTTCATCAACATCCGGCTCAAGCCGTCGGCCAAGCAGCAGATCGTGCGCGAGGTGCTGGGCGCGGGTGCGCGTTTCGGCATTGCCGAGCCCAACGGCCAGAAGCTGATGGTGGAGTTCGTCTCCGCCAACCCCACTGGCCCGCTGCACGTGGGCCATGGCCGCCAGGCCGCGCTGGGTGATGCGATCTGCAGCCTGTTCCAGACCCAGGGCTGGAGCGTGCACCGCGAGTTCTATTACAACGACGCCGGCGTACAGATCGCAACGTTGGGCACCTCCACCCACCTGCGCGCGCAGGGCTTCAAGCCGGGTGATCCGCAGTGGCCCGAAGCGGCCTACAACGGTACCTACATCGCCGACATCGCAGCCGACTTCCTCGCGAAGAAAACCGTGACGGCCGATGACCGCACGTTCACCGCCAGCGGCGACATCAACGACCTCGACGGCATGCGCCAGTTCGCGGTGGCGTACCTGCGCCACGAACAGGACCTGGACCTGCAGGCCTTCGCGGTGAAGTTCGACCACTACTACCTGGAGTCCAGCCTGTACACCAGCGGGCGGGTCGAGGCCACCGTGCAAAAGCTCATCGACGCCGGCAAGACCTACGAGCAAGATGGAGCGTTGTGGCTCAAGAGCACCGACTACGGCGACGACAAGGACCGCGTGATGCGCAAGTCCGACGGCTCGTTCACCTACTTCGTGCCCGACGTGGCGTACCACATCGGCAAGTGGGAGCGCGGCTTCACCAAGGTCATCAACATCCAGGGCACCGACCACCACGGCACCATTGCCCGCGTGCGCGCCGGTCTGCAGGCGGCCAACGTGGGCATTCCCGCCGGCTACCCCGACTACGTGCTGCACACCATGGTGCGCGTGGTCAAGGGCGGCGAAGAGGTCAAGATCAGCAAACGCGCCGGCAGTTATGTGACGCTGCGCGACCTGATCGAATGGACCAGCAAGGACGCGGTGCGCTTCTTCCTGCTCAGCCGCAAGCCCGACACCGAGTACACGTTTGACGTGGACCTGGCGGTGCAGAAGAACAACGACAACCCGGTGTATTACGTGCAGTACGCCCACGCGCGCATCTGCTCGGTGCTGGCCAGCTGGGGTGGCGATGTGGCCACGTTGAAAGACGCCGACCTGGGTGCGCTGGACAGCGCGCCCGCCCAGGCCCTGATGCTGCTGCTGGCCAAGTACCCGGCCATGCTGGTTGATGCCGCGCGCGACTTCGCACCGCACGACGTGACCTTCTACCTGCGCGAACTCGCGGCGAGCTACCACAGCTACTACGACGCCGAGCGCATCCTGGTGGACGATCTGGCGGTCAAGACGGCGCGCCTGGCTCTGGTCGCTGCCACCGCGCAGGTGTTGCACAATGGTTTGGCTGTGCTGGGTGTCGGTGCCCCGCAAAAAATGTGATGACCAAACAAGCGATGAAAAAGAAACCTGCCAAGACCACGAGCTCGCTCGGCGGCACCCTGATCGGCTTCGTGGTGGGCCTGCTGGTGGGTCTCGGCGTGGCTCTGGCGGTGGCGGTCTATGTCACCCGCGTGCCTATTCCCTTTGTTGATCGCAACGTGTCGCGCAATGCCGGGCAGGACGCGCTGGAAACAGAGCGCAACAAAGGCTGGAATCCCAACAAGGCCTTGAACGGTGATGTCGCCGCGCCGGCGCCCGCCCCTGCCGTGCCGCCCGAGGCGGCGGGTGCGATCGTGGTGCCACCGGCCGACGGCAAGGGCTTGCCTCCCGCCCCCGCCGCGGGTCGACCCGCGGCCGATCCGTTGGGCGATCTTGCCCAGTCGAAGCTGGGCCAGGCGCCCGCTGCGGCCGCTGGATCCACTGCGGCGCCCGCTGCCCCTGGCGCGGACCCGTTCACCTACTTCGTGCAGGCCGGCGCTTTCCGCTCCCCGGAAGACGCCGAGTCGCAGCGAGCCAAGCTCGCCATGTTGGGTATCAACGCCGAGGTGAGTGAGCGCGAACAGTCGGGTCGAACCGTGTACCGCGTGCGCGTGGGTCCGTTCAACCAGAAGGCGCTGGCCGACCTGACCCAGGAGCAACTCGAAGTCAACGGCGTTGAAGCCGCGCTGGTGCGCGTTCAGCGCTGACCCCACACCACGCGCGGACGGGAACTTTCCGCCGCCGTGCCGGCCCCAAGCTATCCCACACTAGGAGTCTGAATTCATGCAACGTCGCGATTTTTCCCGGTCCCTGGTGGCCGCTGGCACCACCGCCCTGGCCGCTGCCGGCGGCCTCACGCTCACCCCCGCGCTGGCCCAGCGCGTGGGCCCGAAGGAGGGCACCGAGTTCGTGCGTGTGAATCCCATGGCGCCGGTGGAAAGCCCGGCAAGCCAGGTCGAGGTGGTGGAGTTTTTCGCCTACAGCTGCATCCACTGCTTCAATTTCGAACCGATCTTTGACGAATGGCTGAAAAAGCAGCCCGCCAACGTCAATGTGCGGCGCATGCCGGTGGCCTTCAG
>JANPKR010000612.1:0-3360 GCA_031426175.1 Hydrogenophaga sp.
GCCACACCAACGGCTGGCTGGTGCCAGCCGGGCAGGAGGCTGCATTCGTGCGCGTGGCAGTGGACCTCGCACAGTCCCCATCGCTGCTTTCTCAGGCACGCGACCAGGCCCGCTCGCGCGTGGCCCACCTGGACTGGCAGCTGATCGCCATGCAGGTGGAGACGCTGATGCTGCAGGCAGTGGGGACTGAAGCTGCGTTCATGTGTCCAGAGGATGACAAAGCCCTTTGGGAAGGTCGGGCGGTGTCGCGGGGCCGCTGAACGCACAAGACCATGCCTCATTTAACTTGTTTGTCACACGAGGCACCTAGATTTGATTGGGTCGCATCCTCGACCAATGTTCTCAGGACTTGCCATGAACTCTCCGAACACCCATCTCTCACACGACACCCAGACCGACCCCGATGATCTTGAAAACAACTTCGTCCAGACACCCCACCTGAACGATCTCGTCGCGTCACGCCTGAGCCGGCGCCACTTCATGCGCGGTGGCGTCAGCGCCATGGCCATGGCCGGTCTTGGCTCGGTCGCTTTGAGCGCCTGTGGCGGTGGCGGCGACGATGCTCCGGCCACCCCCACGCCTTCTGCAGGACCGTCCGAGGCCCGCCTCGGCTTCAGCGCTGTAGGGAAGAACACCGCCGACTCGGTTCAGATCGCAGCCGGCTACACCGCCACCGTGATTTACGCGACGGGTGATCCCATCTCCAACGGCGTGGCTGATTACGCCAACGACGGCACCAACAACGATTTCAACGTCCGCGCTGGCGACCATCACGACGGTATTCACTTCTTCGGCCTCAACGCCGCCCGCACCGGCCCAGATCCCGCCAGCGTCAACCGCGGCATTCTGTGCATGAACCACGAAAACATCTCGGGCACGGTGCTTTTCATGCATCCCAACGGCCCCACCGCCGGCGTTCGCCCCGAGACAGAAGCTCGCAAGGAAATGGACGCCCACGGCGTGTCGGTGATCGAGGTCTCCCGCACCACCGGCGCCTTCAGCGTGAACAAGGCCAGCAACTTCAATCGCCGCATTACAGCAAGCACATTGGTTGAAATCAGCGGCCCGGTGCGCGGCACGAAGTATGTGAAGACCAAGTACTCACCGGGTGGCCTGGCCGCTCGCGGAACGCTCAACAACTGCGGTCATGGTTACACCCCATGGGGCACGTACCTGACCGCGGAAGAAAACTGGGCCGGCTATTTCCGGCGTGACGCAGGCGATGACGCCAACCGCAGCGCCAAGGAAAACGCGGCTTTGCTGCGCAATGGCATCCGCACAGGCCGTGCTGGCAACTATGGCTGGAGCACTGTTGTTCCTGCCGTTGCAGGCAGCACGGAATTCAGCCGGTGGAACATCACCGTGGACACGGCCCAGCCAACCGACGGCACAGGCGACTTCCGCAACGAGGCAAACACCTTCGGCTATATCGTCGAAATCGACCCCTTCGATCCGCTGGCCACGCCGCGCAAGCGCACCGCCATGGGTCGCCGCGCCAACGAAGGCGCCTGGGGTAGCTTGCCCAAGGCGGGCAAACCGCTGGCTTTCTACATTGGTTGTGATTCGCGCGGCGAATATGTGTACAAGTTCGTCACGGCTGCCAACTGGGACCCGGCCGACGCCGAGACCGGCGGCATGCGCGCAGGCAACAAGTACCTCGACCAAGGCACCATTTACGCGGGCAAGTTCAATGCCGACGGAACCGGCACCTGGGTTGCGCTCGACATGAGCAACCCCGATGTGGCCGCAGGACTGCCCGTGAGCAGCTACAACCCCAGCGGCTACAGTTTCGAAGACTTGGCCGACATATGCGTGAACACGCGCCTGGCTGCTGGGGCTGCAGGTGCCACGCGCATGGACCGCCCCGAGTGGACGGCCGTGAATCCCGCCAACGGCGAGATCTACATCACCATGACGGAAAACCCCGACCGCGGCCGTTCAGGCCTCACGGGCAACAACATTCCCAACCCGCCTCTTGACGCCGCCAACCCCCGTGCGTGGCGCGATACCCGCACCGATAGCACCACTGCAGTTCAGCAAGGAAACGTCAACGGTCACATCATCCGGATCCGCGAAACCAATGACGACGCAGGCGCCACCACGTTCCGCTGGGACATCTTCCTGTTTGGCTCGCAAGCCACGCCGGATGACATGAGCACCAACGACTACTACCAGCGCAATGTGAACTTGTCTGGTCTGAGCGGTTTTAACGATCTGTCCAAACCCGATGGTTGCTGGTTCTCGAAAAAGAGCGGCATTCTCTGGATCCAGACCGACGACGGCTCCTTCACCGACCAGACCAACTGCATGTTGCTGGCCGCTGTACCCGGGCGTCACGGCGACGGTGGCACGGTGAACGTCGAGGTTCTTCCGAACGGCATCCAGGGCAGCACCGCGACGGCACCCACCACCGTGACCACGTACGCTGGACGCAAGATGACCGACGCCACCTTCAAGCGCTTTTTGGTGGCGCCCAAAGGTGCCGAAATCACGGGCCTCAGCGAAACGCCGGACGGAAAGGTTTTGTTCATCAATATCCAGCATCCTGGCGAAGACACGGGGTCACTGGCGGGTCCGTTCCAGAGCAACTGGCCCGGTAACGGTGCCGGCATTGCCGCCCCCTACGGCGCCGGTGGCGCAACGGCGCGCCCGCGTTCGGCCACGTTGATGATCACCAAGAACGACGGCGGCGTGATCGGTCTCTGATCCGCTGAGTGAACAAGGCCTCTGCCGGACCATCTGGCGGAGGCCTTTGCTTTTGTTGACCTCGAGCAAGGGCATCCGGGAAGAAGGACACTGCCTTGCGTCCAGCCATTCACCGGAGATTCCATGCTTCGCAGAGCCTTGTTCAAACTGATGTTGGCAGCCGCTTTGACGGGTGCCACTGTGGTGGCCCACGCCGAAGACACGCCAAGCAACATGGGGCCACGTGTGTCGGAGCAATTGGTCGCAGCGCGTGCGGCCATCGTTGCAAAAGACTGGTCCAGCGCGATCGCCGAGCTCAACGCTGCGGTGAAGATTGAGCCCCGCAACGCCGATGTGCACAACCTGCTGGGCTACAGCCACCGCAAACAGCCCCGGCCCGATCTGGCCAAAGCGTTTGAACACTACAAGCTGGCTTTGCAGATCGATCCTGGGCACAAAGGGGCACACGAGTACATCGGTGAGGCCTACCTGATGGACCGACGACCCGCCGAGGCCGAGAAACATTTGGCCGAGCTGGCGCGGCTCTGCGGCAATCAGACTTGCGAGGAATACGCGGATTTGGCCGAGGCGATCACGGCCTACAAGGCCAGTTCGCCACGCTGAAACGTTTCAGCGCGGCACGGCCGGGTGGGCTTCGGGCGGGCGTTGCTCCAT
>JANPKR010000613.1:0-1841 GCA_031426175.1 Hydrogenophaga sp.
CAGGCGGGCGCTGGAGTAGTAGGGGTGGGACTGGTGGGCGAACTGGTCGAGCACCGGCTGCTTGAAGGCGGCTTCTTCCTCGGCACTCCAGACGCCGCCCTTGGCTTCGATGCCGTCTCGTTTGACGGTGGCCAGCACGCCGGCAGCCTGCTCGCCGCCCATGACGCAGATGCGCGCGTTGGGCCACATCCAGAGGAAGCGCGGGCTGTAGGCGCGGCCGCACATGCCGTAGTTGCCGGCGCCGTAGCTGCCGCCAATGATGACGGTGAATTTGGGCACCTGGGCGGTGGCCACGGCCGTGACCATCTTCGCGCCGTGGCGCGCGATGCCTTCACTTTCGTATTTTTTGCCCACCATGAAACCGGTGATGTTCTGCAGAAACAGCAACGGCACCTTGCGCTGGCAGCACAGCTCGATGAAGTGCGCCCCCTTTTGCGCGCTCTCGGAGAACAGCACGCCGTTGTTGGCCACGATGCCGATGGGCATGCCCTCGATGTGCGCGAAGCCGCAGACCAGCGTGGCGCCAAAGCGCGCCTTGAACTCGTGGAACTCGCTCCCGTCGACCAGGCGCGCAATGATCTCGCGCACGTCGTAGGGCTTGCGCGTGTCGGCGGGAATCACGCCGTAAATTTCTTCGGTGGGGTACAGCGGTGCGCGCGGCTCGCGCAGCGCCTGCGTGGCGATCTTGCGCTTGTTGAGCGTGGCCACAGCCTGGCGCGCCAAGGCCAGTGCATGGGCATCGTTTTGCGCCAGGTGGTCGGCCACACCCGAGAGGCGCGTGTGCACATCACCACCGCCCAGGTCTTCCGCGCTCACGATCTCGCCGATGGCGGCTTTCACCAGGGGTGGACCGCCCAGAAAGATGGTGCCCTGGTTCTTGACGATGATGGTCTCGTCGCTCATGGCGGGCACATACGCGCCGCCGGCCGTGCAGGAGCCCATGACCACCGCGATCTGTGCGATGCCGTTGGCGCTCATGTTGGCCTGGTTGTAGAAGATGCGGCCGAAGTGGTCGCGGTCGGGGAACACGTCGTCCTGGTTCGGCAAATTGGCACCGCCCGAGTCCACCAGGTAGATGCAGGTGAGGTTGTTCTGCATCGCCACCTCTTGCGCCCGCAGGTGTTTCTTCACCGTCATGGGGTAGTAGGTGCCGCCCTTGACGGTGGCGTCGTTGCAGACGATCAGGCAGTCCACGCCGCTGACGCGGCCGATGCCGGTGATCACGCCGGCGCAGGGTGCGCTGTCGGTGCCGTCGCGGTCGGGGTACATGTTGAGCGCGGCCAGTGGGCTCAGCTCCAGGAACGGCGTGCCCGGGTCCAGCAGCATCTGCACGCGGTCGCGCGGCAGCAGCTTGCCACGTTTGGTGTGTTTGGCCCGAGCGGCTTCACCGCCGCCGAAAGTGGACTTGGCCACCTGCGCGCGGAGATCGTCCACCACCGCGCGCATGGCGGCGGCATTGGCCTGGAAGTCGGCCGAGCGGGCGTTGAGTTGTGTCTCCAGGGTCGACATGTCGCGGTCCTGTCAGGTTGTCTTGTGGGGAAGGCGACCATTTTGGCGGATTGGGTGGGCGCTGTGTCGGTCACTTGGGTTGCAAATACCGCCAACGCCCTTGAAAATCCGGGTATGTCCCAAGTTGCCCACCGCCGTCCACCCCATGCGGCAGACGCATCCCGCCTGCTCGGCGGCCCGACACTCACGCCCATGGCGCTGGTCCGGGCCATGGTGCTGGCCTATCAGGCGCGTGGCATGGACCCCTCGGGCGCGCTCCAGCAGGCACAAATAACGCCAGTCCAACTGAAGAAGCCCGGTGCCAGCATCACCGCGGCGCAGATGGAGGTGAT
>JANPKR010000614.1:0-4192 GCA_031426175.1 Hydrogenophaga sp.
GACGTGGTGCATGTCTTGTCTCCTCGAAAAAAAGAAAGGGGGCAGCGTGGTGACTGCCCCCTGGGTTCAGACCAAAGGCTGTTCGGACCGGCCCTTACAGGCTCAAGCGCGCCCGGGTCTCGGCGGTGGGGCGGCCTTCCGTGTCCCAGCCGCGCGCAGCGTAGTACTTGGGCAGCATCTCGGGCAGCTTGCTGACCATGCCCTTGGAGGCACCGGTCTTGGCGGCTTCGCTGAGCAGGCGCTTGGGCAGGCTGTCGTCCTTGGGCGTGAAGCCGGCGGCGTTGTTGAACTCGCGCTCCATGTTCCAGATGCGCTCACCGATCTTCTCCAGCTCTTCGGTGGTGAATTCTTCGTTGCAGGCTGCCTGCAGCTGTGGCGCCAGATCGGCCACGCCCCACGCGAAGGTGGTGAACACGCAAAGGCCCGACGAGTCGAACGCAGCGGTGGCATCCTGGAACGCCTTCACCAGTTCGGGCTTGCCCTCGCTCTCCACCGGGTCGGTCTTGACCGGAATACCCAGCACTTCAGACGCGATGGTGTAGCCGCGCAGGTGGCACGCACCGCGGTTGCTGGTGGCGTAAGCCAGACCAATGCCCTGGATGGCGCGACCGTCGTAGGCCGGGAATTCCTGGCCTTTCACGCTCATGGAAAGGTCGGGGTGGCCGTACTTTTCGGTCAGGCGCTTGGAACCCATGCCGATTTCCTTGCCGAAGCCCTCACCCTTGGCGGTGATCTCGGCGAAGTGGGCCAGCGCCTGGGCCGAGCCGAACTTGGCGTCGATGCCCAGCTGCTCTTTGGTGAGCACACCCATCTCGTAGAGCTCCATCACCGCGCCCACGGTTGCACCGAAGCTGATGGGATCGAACCCCTCTTCGTTGCACAACAGGTTGGCGTATTGCAGCGCTTCAAGATCGTTCACGCCGTTGGCCGCACCGAGTGCCCAGGCCGCTTCGTATTCCAGACCGCCGTTGGCGCCCCAGTACTGCGGCTTGTTCTTCACGGTGAAGTGGTTCTCGTCCATCTTGCTGATGCGACCGCACGCGATCGTGCAACCAAAGCAGGCCTGGTTGGTCACCAGGTGCTTCTTGCCGTCGCTCTCGCGCGGCGTGACCATGGCTTCTGCCGAGATGTCTTTTGCGCCTTCGAACTGAACATCGCGGTGGTTGCGCGTGGGCAGCGCGCCCATCTCGTTGATCACGTTCATGAGCACCTGCGTGCCATAGGCCGGCAGGCCCTGGCCCGTCACCGCGTTCTCGGCCAGGATCTTCTTTTTCTCGAAGGTGGTCTTCATGAAGGCCTTGGGGTCGCGGATGTTGCCCACGCCCTTGGTACCGCGCACGGCAATGGCCTTGAGGTTCTTGCTGCCCATCACGGTGCCGACGCCCGAGCGACCGGCCGCACGGTGCAGGTCGTTCACCACGGCCGCGTACAGCACGCCGTTTTCACCGGCCTTGCCGATGCTGGACACGCGCACGAGCGGATCCTGCAGGCTGGACTTGAGGACTTCCTCCGTCTTCCACACGCTCTGGCCCCAGAGGTGTCCCGCGTCGCGCAGCTCGGCCTCGTCGTCGTTGATGTAGAGATAGACCGGCTTCGGGCTCTTGCCCTCGAAGATGACCATGTCCCAGCCGGCCATCTTGAGCTCGGCACCCCAGTAGCCGCCCGAGTTCGAGCAGGCAATGGCACCGGTCAGCGGGCTCTTGGTGATCACGGTGTAACGGCCGCCGGTGGAGGCCATGGTGCCGGTCAGTGGACCGGTGGCCCAGATGATCTTGTTCTCAGGCGCCAGCGGATCGACCTTGGGGTCGACCTCGCTCACCAGGTACTTGCTGCCCAGACCGCGCGAGCCGATGTAGGAACGTGCCCACTCGGTGTTGAGCGGTTCGGATTTCACGGTGCCCGCGGTCAGGTTGACGCGGAGAATTTTTCCAGCCCATGACATGTTGATGCTCCTTCAGTTGATCGGTTGGGGTGGCGCAGGGCTTCAGGCCGCAGCTGGCTGGTTGCCCAGCTTGTCGGCCCACTGCTTCATCTTGTCCATGCCTGTCCAGTTGGCGTCGATGAACGTGATGGCAGCCGTGGGGCAGGCTTCGGCACAGGCTGGCTCACCACCGCACAGGTCGCACTTCTGGACCTTGCCGGTTTCCTGAACGTAGTTGATCGTGCCGAACGGGCAGGCGATCGTGCAGACCTTGCAACCCACACAGGTGGTCTCGTTCACCACCTTGGCGCCGGTCATTTTGTCCACCGTGATCGCTTCCACCGGACAAGCGTGCAGGCACCAGGCCTCGTCGCACTGCGTGCAGGTGTAGGGCACCTTCTTGCCGGTGTGGTGGAAGTCAAAAACCTTGATGCGCGACTTCGACGTGGCGTAGGTGCCGTAGTTCTCGAAAGAACAGGCCATTTCGCACTGCAGGCAGCCGGTGCATTTGTCGGGGTTGATGTGTAGGACTTTTTGCATCGTTGTGTCTCCAAGTGGGGTAACAGAAACCGCACCTTGCCTGCTGCTTATGCGTATCTGCTCATATGATTTTTCGCGCCTTGCCTGTTTTTTCGTTGAGGGTTTACCCGTTGTTCACGGGAGCCCTCCGAAAAAATCTCAGATTGAGACACGCAGGTGCTCATGGCCACACCCAAGTGCAGATCGAAGAAACCGACATGATCGACAATCACGTCGGCTCAAGTCGGATCCGGAGACGCCAGATCCATCCACAAACGCCGGAAGGCATTTCTCGGAAAGGGAAATGAATCTGGAAAACCTCGACGCCATCGTCCTGCGAACGCTGTACAAGTGTCGAGTCCAAGGGCAACGCAACCGGCTCGTCACGGCACGGCATGGCCGACGGTTTGCTGCCGCGCCTGAATGATTGGACACGTCAACCACCCGCCTGCGGTCAGCACCGCCAAGCTGCCGCCACCGCTGCGCACCGGGGTGCTGATCCTGGCCGCAGGCGCGGGCCAGCGCATGGGCGGGCGGGCCAAGTGTTTGCTGGAAGCGCAGGGCCACAGCCTGCTGCAGCGCACCGTGCGTTCGGTGCGCAGCGCAGGACTGCACACACCCGTGTTGGTGCTGGGGCACCATGCGGCGGAGATCCAGGCGCACGTGGCACAGTGGCCCGCGCACCTGAAACCGCGCGAGGTGGTCAACCCCGCGCCCGAAGACGACCCCGCCACGTCGCTGCACATCGGACTGCGCGCGCTCGAAGCCGATGTGCAAGCCGTCATGGTGCTGTTGGCCGACCAACCCCTGATCGATGCGGCCGACATCGGTGCGGTGCTGGGGGCCTTCCAGCGCCGCCCGGCCGGCTGCGAGGTGGTCATGCCCGTGGTCAACGGCGTGCCGGGCCATCCGGTGATGTTCGGCGCAGCGGTGCACGCCGACCTGCTCGCCGCCCCCGGCACCAGCCTGCGGCAGTGGCGCGCAGCAAACCCGCAAGCGACCCTGGGCTGGGAGGTGGACAACCCGCACTACACGCGCGACCTGGACACGCCCAACGACCTGGACGCGCTGGCCCGAGACACCGGCTGGGTCTGCCGATGGCCCGAACCCATGCCGGGGGTTAACACCGATCCTGTGAACGGTTGATGCACGCACGGGGACGTTCAAACGCTGCTTTAATTCCTCCGTGACGTCGAACACCCAGCCGCCCCTGACCCACCCGCACCGCCTGGCCTTGATCGAGCAGGCGCGCAAGTCGGTGCTGGACACGCGCGACCCCAGCGTCCCGACAGAGCTCTCACCTTGGATCGACCGGTCGTGGCGGCGTTGTCTGAGCATGGGGTTCAACCCGCACCAGCCGATTGCCTTCGACGCGGTTTCCCACAGCGTGGTTCGCAACACGATCGAAGCCAACCAGCCCCTGCTGCGCGCAGCAGCGCCCGTGATCCAGTCGCTCACGCGGGCCATGGCCAACACGCGCTACTTCGCCATCCTCACCGACGCCAACGGCCTGGTGATCGACGTCAACGGCCCGGTGGACCGCCACAACCCCCAGGCATCCAGCATCGCGCGCGTGGGCGTGAACCTGTCCGAGCGCGCCGTGGGCACCACCGCCATCGGCACCACCCTGGCCGAGTTGCAGCCGGTGTGGCTGCACCGGGGTGAACACTTCTTTGATGCCACCAGCGTCTACAGCTGCGCGGGTGCGCCCATCTGGGGACCCGATGGCCAGTGTGTGGGCATGCTCGACCT
>JANPKR010000615.1:0-4996 GCA_031426175.1 Hydrogenophaga sp.
CAAGCGCCTGATCGGTCGCAAGTTCACCGAGAAGGAAGTGCAGAAGGACATCAACCTGATGCCCTACTCCATCGTGGCGGCCGACAATGGCGACGCCTGGGTGGAAGTGCGCGGCAAGCAGATCTCGGCCCAGCAGGTCAGCGCCGACATCCTGCGCAAGATGAAGAAGACCGCCGAGGACTACTTGGGCGAGCCGGTGACCGAAGCCGTGATCACGGTGCCCGCCTACTTCAACGACGCGCAGCGTCAGGCCACCAAAGACGCCGGCCGCATCGCCGGTCTGGACGTCAAGCGCATCATCAACGAGCCCACCGCTGCGGCCCTGGCCTTCGGCCTGGACAAGCAGGAAAAGGGCGACCGCAAGATCGCTGTGTACGACCTGGGTGGCGGCACGTTCGACGTGTCCATCATCGAGATCGCCGATGTCGATGGCGAGAAGCAGTTTGAAGTCCTCTCCACCAACGGCGACACCTTCCTGGGCGGCGAAGACTTCGACCAGCGCATCATTGACTACATCATTGGCGAGTTCAAAAAGGAACAAGGCGTCGACCTGTCGAAAGACGTGCTCGCGCTGCAGCGCCTGAAGGAAGCCGCCGAGAAGGCCAAGATCGAGCTGTCCAGCTCGGCCGCGACCGACCTGAACTTGCCCTACATCACCGCCGACGCGTCGGGCCCCAAGCACCTGAATATCAAGCTCACGCGCGCCAAGCTCGAAGCCCTGGTGGAAGAGCTGATCGAACGCACGATCGCGCCTTGCCGCATGGCCATCAAGGACGCCGGCATCAGCGCATCGGACATCCACGACGTGATCCTGGTCGGCGGCATGACCCGCATGCCCAAGGTGCAGGAGAAGGTCAAGGAGTTCTTCGGCAAGGAACCGCGCAAGGACGTGAACCCCGACGAAGCCGTGGCCGTGGGTGCTGCCATTCAGGGCCAGGTGCTCTCGGGTGACCGCAAGGACGTGCTGCTGCTCGACGTGACCCCGCTGAGCCTGGGCATCGAGACCATGGGTGGCGTCATGACCAAGATGATCCAGAAGAACACCACGATCCCGACCAAGTTCGCGCAGACCTTCTCGACCGCCGAAGACAACCAGCCGGCCGTGACCATCAAGGTGTTCCAGGGCGAGCGTGAAATCGCCTCCGGCAACAAGCTGCTGGGCGAGTTCAACCTCGAAGGCATTCCGGCCTCGCCACGCGGCATGCCGCAGATTGAAGTGTCGTTCGACATCGACGCCAACGGCATCCTGCACGTGGGCGCCAAGGACAAGGGCACCGGCAAGGAAAACAAGATCACCATCAAGGCGAACTCGGGTCTGAGCGAAGCCGAGATCCAGCAGATGGTGAAAGACGCCGAGCTCAACGCTGCCGACGACAAGAAGAAGGTCGAACTCGTGCAGGCGCGCAACCAGGCCGAGGCCATGGTGCACAGCGTGAAGAAGAGCCTGGGCGAACACGGCGACAAGCTCGAAGCCGCCGAGAAGGAAGCCATTGAAGCCGCCTTGAAAGACGCGGAAGAGGCGGCCAAGGGCGAGGACAAGGAAGCCATCGAAGCCAAGACCGAAGCGCTGATGACCGCCAGCCAGAAGCTCGGCGAGAAGGTGTACGCCGCTTCGCAGGCCGAACAAGCCACCACCGCGAATGCGGAGAGCGCCACGCAAGGCAACAGCAAGGCCAACGACGACGATGTGGTCGACGCTGAAGTCAAGGAAGTGAAGAAATCCTGATCCGCTGAAGCTTTTTGATCATCCGCCGCGTCAGGGCAACCTGACGCGGCGTTTGTGACCAACCGAACCCCTGGGACTGTTCCCCTAAGACCATGGCCAAACGCGACTTTTACGAAGTGCTGGGCGTCCCCAAGAACGCTGGCGACGAAGAAATCAAGAAGGCGTATCGCAAGCTCGCGATGAAGCACCACCCCGACCGCAACCAGGGCGATGCAGCCAAGGCGGCGGAGGAGCGCTTCAAGGAGGCCAAAGAGGCCTACGAGATGCTGTCCGACCCGCAAAAGAAAGCGGCGTACGACCAGTACGGCCACGCCGGCGTGGACCCCAACCTGCGCGGTGGCGCGCCCGGCGCTGAAGGCTTTGGCGGCTTCTCCGAGTCGTTCGGCGACATCTTTGGCGACATCTTCGGTGGCGCGCGCGGCCAGCGCAGCGGCCGCCAGGTCTACCGCGGTGCCGACCTGTCTTACGCCATGGAGATTTCGCTCGAAGAAGCGGCCGGCGGCAAGGAAACGCAGATCCGCATTCCCAGCTGGGACGACTGCGAAACCTGCAGCGGTACCGGCGCCAAACCCGGCACCAGCGTGAAGACCTGCAGCACCTGCCACGGGCAGGGCTCGGTGCAGATGCGCCAGGGATTCTTCAGCGTGCAGCAGACCTGCCCGCAGTGCAGCGGCACCGGCAAGCTCATTCCCGAGCCCTGCACCACCTGCCACGGCCAGGGCAAGATCAAGAAGCAGAAGACGCTGGAGATCAAGATCCCCGCGGGCATCGACGACGGCCAGCGCATCCGCAGCACCGGCAACGGCGAACCCGGCCAGAACGGTGGCCCCTCGGGCGACCTCTACATCGAAGTGCGCCTGCGCAAACACGACATCTTCGAGCGCGAGGGCGACGACCTGCACTGCCAGGTGCCGGTGAGCATGACGGTGGCCGCCCTCGGAGGCGAGATCGACGTCCCCACGCTCGCGGGCAAGGCCACCATCGACCTGCCCGAAGGCACCCAGAGCGGCAAGACCTTCCGCCTGCGCGGCAAAGGAGTCAAGGGCGTGCGCAGCAGCTACCCCGGCGACCTGTATTGCCACGTGGCGGTGGAGACACCCATCAAGCTCACCGAGCACCAGCGCAAGCTGCTCAAGGAGCTGGACGAGTCGTTCAAGAAGGGCGGCCACAAGCACAGCCCGAACGACAAAGGCTGGTTCGAGAAGGCGAAGTCGTTCTTCAGCTGAACCAGCTGTCTCAACCTGAAAAGGGGGCGCCGGGCAACCGCCGCCCTTTTTTCGTTCCGCGGACCTATCTCCCCCATTGCCAACATCGATTGGCATGAATCGATAGTTTTTGTCAAACTGGCGCTTTGCAACACGACCCACAAGAAACCCATGGCAGCCCTCATCCGACAAGTCCGCCCCGTCTGGGCCCAGTTGCAGGAATTCGACCTCCAGGTGCCCGCCCACGCGCTGCGCAACGCGCTGTTGGCCTTGGGCGCCGGCCTGCTGGTGATGGCGGGCCTGGCCGCGCTGAGCACCTTCTGGGCGCCCACCCGCGCCTGGTGGACGGCCGCCGACAACGGCAGCGCCATGGCCGCCGGTGTGCAGGCCTCCTTGTTGGCTGCGGTGGCCACCGCCGTGGGTGCGTTGCCGGTGTTTCTGGTGCAGCGGGTGAGCAAGCTGCAGGAGGCGGCGCTGATGTCGTTCTCGGCCGGCATCATGCTGGCTGCGGCCATCTTCGCCCTGTTGCTGCCCTCACTGGAGGCTGGACGCACGCTGCTGGCCGGCATGACCGGAGCGGCCACGGGCGCCGCCGCGCTCAGCGGAGCGGGCCTGATCCTGGGCATGGGCCTGATGCTCGCGCTTGACCGCTTCACGCCGCACGAACACGCGGTGCTGCCGCCGGCGGCGCTCGGCCACACCGGCGCCTGGGGCGCTCAGCCCGACAACGCTGCGGTGCAACGCGCCAAGTTGATGGTGCTGGCCATCCTGATTCACAACGTGCCTGAGGGTCTGGCAGTGGGCGCGGCTTACGCGGGCGTGGGCGGCGGGAGTGGCGCGCAGGCGGGTGCGTCGGTGGCGCTGGCCATCGGCCTGCAGAACATGCCCGAAGGCCTGATCGTGGCCATGGCCTTGCGCACGCTGGGCCGCAGCTCGGCGCAGGCCTGGGGCGTGGCCGCGCTCACCGGCCTGGCCGAGCCACTCGGTGCCATCGTCGGGCTGGCGGTGCTCGGCAGCGTGCCGGTGTTCTACCCACTGGGTCTCGCGCTCGCGGCGGGCGCGATGCTGTTCGTGGTGAGCCACGAGATCATTCCCGAGACGCACCGCAACGGTTTCGAGACCATGGCCACGGCCACGCTGCTGGCGGGCTTCATCTTCATGTTGCTCCTCGATGCGGCCCTGAACTGAGTGATCAAAGAGCGGGGCGTAAGATGCCCCGCATGAGCGTTCACATCCGATTCCTCGGCGGCGCCGGCACGGTCACCGGCTCCAAATACCTGGTCGAACACGAGGGCCAGAGCCTGCTGGTCGACTGCGGTCTGTTCCAGGGCTACAAGCAACTGCGTTTGCGCAACCGCGACCCGTTACCGGTGTTGCCCAACCACATCGGCGCTGTGCTGCTCACCCACGCGCACCTGGACCACAGCGGCTACTTGCCGCTGCTGGTCAAGGAAGGCTTTCATGGCAAGGTGTGGTCCACACCGGCCACGCGCGATCTGGCGCAGATCCTGTTGCCCGACAGCGGCCACATCCAGGAAGAAGACGCGGCCTTTGCCAACCGCAAGGGCTTCTCCAAACACGCACCAGCGCTGCCGCTCTACACCGAGAGCGACGCGATCCAAAGCCTCAAGCTGTTCCGCACGGTGGCCATGCACCAGGCCTTTGAGCCATTGAAGGGCTGGACCGCGCAGTTCTCGGGCGCAGGCCACATCCTCGGCGCGGCCAGCCTGCTGCTGGAGGTGGGCGGGAGGCGCATTTTGTTCTCGGGCGACCTCGGGCGCCCCGACGACGCGCTCATGCTCGCGCCCGACGCTCCGCCCCCTGCCGATGTGGTGGTGTGTGAATCGACCTACGGCGACCGCAACCATCCCGACGAAGACGTGATCGCTGAACTCGCTCCGGCACTGCAGCGCGTGGCAGCGCGCGGCGGCTCGGCTGTGGTGCCCGTGTTCGCGGTGGGCCGCGCTCAGGCCTTGCTGCACGCGATTGCCGAGCTCAAGGCCTCGGGCCAGTTGCCGCACAGCCTGCCCATCTACCTCGACAGCCCGATGGCCATCCACAGCAC
>JANPKR010000616.1:0-5306 GCA_031426175.1 Hydrogenophaga sp.
CTCATCAGCACCACGCTGGCGCCCAGCGCAATCAGCAGCGGCATGCTGTCGCCGATGGGCGAGCCGTTGGCCACGTTGCCGCCCAGCGTGCCCGAGTTGCGCACCGGCAGGCCGGCGAAGCGTTGGGCGAAGGTCTTGAGCTGTGGGCGCTCGCTCACCAGCGCGGCGTAGGCCTGGTGCAGCGACACCGCCGCGCCAATGGCGATGTGGTGCGGGTAGGTTTCCACCCGGCGCAGCTCTTCGGCGGCGGTCACGTCGAGCACCTGGGCGAAGCGCTTGTGCATCTTGGTGACCCACAGGCCCACGTCGGTGCAGCCGGCCACCACCTGCGCTTGCGGGTGGGCGGCGCGAGCCTGAAGCAGTGCGGGCAGCGTGGTGGGGCGCAGGTAGTTGCCCGCTTGGGCGGGTGGAAGCTTCTTGAGCGCGGCCACGGTGGCGGCTTCGTTCACTTCGCATCCTGCGGGCAAGGGCAGGCTGCCCATTTGCTGCGCCGCATCAAAGATGGGCCGGTAGCCGGTGCAGCGGCACAGGTTGCCCGACAGATCCGCCACGGCCTGGGCGCGGTCGATGCCCAGGCCGCCTTTTGAGTTTTGGTACATGCCGAACAGGCTCATGACGAACCCGGGGGTGCAGAAGCCGCATTGGCTCCCGTGGCACTGCACCATGGCCTGTTGGGCAGGGTGCAGTTCTCCCTTGGGCGACACCAGGTCTTCCGTGGTCCACACCGCCATGCCCTGCACCGAATGCGCCAGCCGGATGCAGCTGTTGATGGCCTTGTATTGCAGCTGCCCGCCGACCGCTTCGCCCAGCACCACGATGCAGGCGCCGCAGTCACCTTCGCCGCATCCTTCTTTCGTGCCGGTGCAGTGCAGGTCTTCGCGCATCACCTCCAGCAGGGTGCGGTCGGGGGGCACGTTGTCCAGCGTCACGGCCTGGCCACGGCGCCAGAAGGTCAGGGTTTGGGGTGAAATCGGGGGGGTCATGCGCGCCAGCATACGCCGGGCCCCATGGCACAACATATGCTCAGCCATATGTTGAAAATGTCGAAACCCCCATCCCACCGACACTGAGCCGGGTATGAAATACGTGTCGATGTTCGACAAGATAGACCTGCACCTGATCCGCGTGCTGCACACCGTGCTCACCGAGCGCAGCGTTTCGCGCGCGGCGCTGCGCATGGGCATGTACCAGCCGGCGGTGAGTGCCGCACTCAAGCGCCTGCGCGAGCTGGCTGGAGACCCCTTGTTGGTGCGCTCGGGCTCGGGCATGGTGCCCACCGTGGCCGGCCTGCGCATGATCGAGCCGGCGGCCGATATCCTGCGCAGCGCCGAGGTTCTGTTCTCCGACGCCCGCAGTTTCGACCCGGCCACGGCCCACCACACCTTCAGCCTGGCCGCCAGCGACTACCTCGACCCCTTCTTCCTGCCGCAGCTGGTGTCGCAGCTCAAGAGCGCCGCGCCGCACTGCCCGATCGACATTCACCCGCTCTCTCGCGACTCCGACTACCGCAACCACCTGGCCCAGGGCACGGTGGACGTGGTCATCGGCAACTGGGCGCAGCCGCCGGACGACCTGCACCTCGGCCGCCTGTTTGGCGACGAGGTGGTCTGCCTGGTGTCCACCCAGCACCCCGCCGCGCGCCGCGGCTGGGACGTGGAAGCCTGGCTGGGCGCCGAACACATCGCGCCCACGCCCACCCACCCCGGCGCGCGCGGTTTCATCGACGACCACCTGGCCACGCTGGGCATGGTGCGCAACATCACCGCGCGCTGCCCGCATTTCGGCTTGATCCCGGCCATGGTGGCGGGCAGCCTGCTGGTGCTCACCACGGGGCGGCAGTATTGCGAGCGCTTCCTGGGCACTTTGCCGGTTCAGGTGATGCCCTGCCCGGTAACCTTCCCGCGCATGATGTACTACCAGCTCTGGCACGAGCGCACCCATGCCTCGATGGCCGGGCGCTGGTTGCGCGAACAGATCAAGGGTGTGGCCGCTTCCCTGCGCCGCCTGGAGCCCGACCCCGTTGCCCACGGCATCCATTCCCAAGGTTCATCCGCATGACCCACCGACTGCAACTCAGCGGCATCACCAAACGCTACCCCGGCGTGGTCGCCAACAGCGATGTGTCGCTCACCGTGTTGCCCGGTTCGGTGCACGCGGTGCTGGGCGAAAACGGCGCCGGCAAGTCCACGCTGATGAAGATCATCTACGGCTCGGTCAAACCCGACGAGGGCACCGTCGCGTTCAACGGCCAGCCAGTGCACATACGCAATCCGCAGGAAGCGCGCGCGCTGGGCATCAGCATGGTGTTCCAGCATTTCAGCCTCTTCGACACGCTGACCGTGGCCGAGAACGTGTGGCTGGGCGTGGACAAGAGCCTGACCTTGCCCGAGGTGAGCGCGAGCATCACCGCCAAGGCCACCGAGTACGGGCTGGACATCGATCCTTCGCGCCCGGTACACACGCTCAGCGTGGGCGAGATGCAGCGGGTGGAGATCATCCGCGCGCTGCTCACCCGGCCGCAGTTGCTCATTCTTGACGAGCCCACCTCGGTCCTCACGCCGCAGGCGGTGGAAAAACTCTTTGTGGTGTTGCGGCTGCTGGCCTCCCAGGGCTGCAGCATCCTCTACATCAGCCACAAGTTGCACGAGATCCGCGAGCTGTGCGACGCCTGCACGGTGTTGCGCGGCGGCAAGGTCACGGGCGTGTGCGACCCGCGCCAAGAGAGCAACGCCTCGCTCTCGCGCCTGATGATCGGCGCCGAGCCACCGGCGCTGAACGTGCGCGAGCTGCACGCGGGCGCCCCGGTGCTGGAGGTGAGCGGCCTCACGCTGACCAGCGACGACCCCTTCGGCACCCACCTGGCCGACATCGCGCTCACGGTGC
The DNA here is from genome assembly GCA_031426175.1 of Hydrogenophaga sp. Classification (GTDB taxonomy): domain Bacteria; phylum Pseudomonadota; class Gammaproteobacteria; order Burkholderiales; family Burkholderiaceae_C; genus Hydrogenophaga. Next base: position 2,884 of record JANPKR010000616.1, read on the forward strand.
GCGCGGGTGAGGTGGTGGGCATAGCCGGTGTGTCGGGCAACGGCCAGAGCGAACTGCTCTATTGCCTGTCGGGTGAAGACGCGCGCGCGCCGGCGCAGAGCATCCGCATGGGCAGCAGCGATGTGTCGCGCATGAGCCCGGGCAAGCGCCGTGCCCTGGGCCTGCATTTCGTGCCCGAAGAGCGCCTGGGGCGCGGTGCCGTGCCCACGCTCTCGCTGGCGCACAACCTGCTGCTCTCGCGCGACGACGCACTGGGTGCGGGTGGCTGGATCAAGGTGCGTGCGCTGAAGAAACAGGCGGTCGACGTGATCGCGCGCTACAACGTCAAGGCCAACGGGCCGGACGCGGCGGCCAAGTCGCTCTCGGGCGGCAACCTGCAGAAATTCATTGTGGGTCGCGAGATTGAAGCCAAGCCCAAACTGCTCATCGTGAGCCAGCCCACCTGGGGGGTGGACGTGGGGGCCGCTGCGCAGATCCGCGGCGAGATCCTGGCGCTGCGCGACGCGGGTTGCGCGGTGCTGGTGGTGAGCGAAGAGCTCGACGAACTTTTTGAGATCAGCGACCGGCTGCACGTGATCGCCAAGGGGCGGCTCTCGCCGAGCCTGGACCGCCAGGACGCGACCATCGAGCGCATTGGCGAATGGATGTCGGGCCTGTGGGACGACACGCAGAACAACAACAAGGAGACCGCCCATGCTGCGGCTTGAAGTCCGCCCGCAGCCGTCCCAGGGCTGGGGCTACGCGTCGCCGCTGCTGGCGCTCGCCATCACGGTCGTCATCGGTGTGATCCTGTTCGCCGTGCTGGGCAAAGACCCGGTGCGCGGCCTGCAGGTGTTTTTCTGGGAGCCGATCAAGAGCGCCTATGCGCTGTCGGAATTGATGGTCAAGGCCACGCCGCTGCTCATCATTGCGCTGGGCCTGGCCGTGTGTTTCCGCTCCAACGTGTGGAACATCGGTGCCGAGGGTCAGTACATCCTGGGCGCGATCTTCGCGGCCGGCGTGGCGCTCACCGCCGACAAGTCCACCGGGCCCTGGATCGTGCCGGCGGTGCTGGCGGCGGGGGTGGTTGGCGGCATGTTGTGGGCCGGCATCGTGGCGTTGCTGCGCGACCGCTTCAACGCCAACGAAATCCTGGTGAGCCTGATGCTGGTCTACGTGGCGGTTCAGGTGCTCAACTTCCTGGTCTACGGCCCCTGGAAAGACCCGCAGGGCTACAACTTTCCGCAGACCAAAACCTTCGAGGCGGTGACGCAGATCCCGCGCCTCATGGACGGTTCTCGCGTGAACATCGGCCTGCTGCTCGCGCTGGCCGGTGTGGGTGCGGTGTGGGTGTTCCTGTTTCGCACCTACGCGGGCTATGCACAGTTGGTGGGGGGTCTGGCGCCTGCCGCAGCGCGCTACGCCGGCTTCTCCTCGCGCCGGGCACTGTGGACGGCCTTGCTGGTCTCGGGTGGCGCGGCCGGTCTGGCGGGCGGGCTGGAGGTGGCCGGGCCCATTGGCCAGCTCACGCCGTATGTGCCAGCGGGCTATGGCTTCGCGGCCATCATCGTGGCCTTCGTGGGCCGGCTGCATCCGGTGGGCATCGTGTTCTCGGCCATCCTCATGAGCATGTTCTATATCGGCGGTGAGCTGGCGCAGTCGCGTCTGGGACTGCCGAAATCCATCACGGGGGTGTTTCAGGGGCTGCTGCTGTTTGCTTTGTTGGCTTGCGACACGCTGATCGCCTACCGTTTGGTCTGGAAAAAATAAGCCATGGAATCCATCGCACTCCTCTTCGCAGCGTCGCTCAACGCCGGCACGGTGCTGGCTATCGCATCGCTGGGGCTGCTCATCAACGAGAAAGCCGGCATCGTCAACCTGGGTGCCGAAGGCATGATGCTGTGCGCCGCGCTGGCCGGGTTTGCCACGGTGGTGCACACCGGCAGCACGGCGCTCGGCTTTGCCGCCGGCATGGCCGCCGGTGCATTGCTCGCCGCCATCTTCGGTGGACTGGTGATCTGGCTCAACACCAACCAGTACGCCACTGGCCTCGCACTCAGCCTGTTCGGCGGCGGCTTTTCGGCCTTTGCCGGCTCGCGCTATGTGCAGGAAAAACTGCCGGAGCAAAGCCAGTTCGCCATTCCGTACCTGTCCGACATTCCGCTGCTGGGCTCGGCCCTGTTTCGCCACCATCCCATGGTGTATGCCTGCGTGGCGCTGGTGTTCGGTCTCATCTGGTTTCTGTACCGCACGCGCTCGGGCCTGGTGCTGCGCAGCGTGGGCGAAAGCCCGGAATCTGCCCACGCGCTGGGTTACCCGGTGCGCCGCATCCGCCTCATGGCGGTCATGGCCGGTGGCGCGCTGTGTGGTTTGGCCGGCGCCTACGTGTCCACCGTGTACACGCCGCTGTGGGTCGAAGGCATGATCGCCGGCAAGGGCTGGAT
>JANPKR010000617.1:0-2017 GCA_031426175.1 Hydrogenophaga sp.
CGCGAGGTGACGCCGCAGGTCTACGAGCGGCCGGCCGTGCCGAAGCGTGTGGTGCTGGTCGAAGCCTTGCCGCTCACCGCCATCGGCAAGGTGTTCAAGCCCACGTTGCGGTTGCGCGCCATCGAGATCCGCCTGAGCGAGATCGCGCAGGCACTGGCGCATGAGCGCAGGGTGCGCGTGGAGGCCAGCGACGAGGGTGGCCGTCAGCGCGCGCTCATCACGCTGGGCGGTGCGGCCGATGAAGACCTGTCGCAGCAGTTGCGTGCGGCGCTCTCTGCGATCGCGGTGCCGGTCGACGTGCGCTTCGGCTGAAGCTCACCAACCGCCGCTCACCAACCACCACGGCTGAGCCAGCGGTCGATCTGCTCGAACTTGTCGATGCCCCAGAACGGCTCGCCGTCCACCACCACGGTGGGTGAGCCGAACACGCCGGCCTGCAGCGCGGCGTCGACCTCGGCGCGCAGCAGCGCGGCGGCTTCGTCGCTGGCGGTGGCTTGTGCAATCGCCTCACCCACCACCGGCAACAGCGACTCGGGTGTGGAGAGGTCCAGGCCCTGACCCCAATACGCGCCGTAGATGGCATGCACCACCTCGGCCGCGCGCTGCGGCTGGTGGCGGTTCACCCAGGCGAGCGCCCGTCCACACACAAGCGGATTCATCACCGGGTCGGCGGGGCGCCGTTGCATCGGCACACTGTGTTCGCGCGCATAACGCAGCACATCCCGCTCGGTGTAGGGGCCTTTGAGCGGTGTGTCGAGCAAGGGCTTGAGGCCCATCACCTTCATCACCGAGACACCCAGCAGCATCGGGTGCCACTCAACGCTTCGCCCATGCCGCGCCGCGAGGTCTTCGATGCGCAGCGAGGCGAAGTAGCCGAAAGGCGAAATGAAGTCGAAGTGGAACTTCAGCGGTGGTTTCAAGCAGTTCCCCAGACCTCGTTCGCCGTTTCGACCACGAGAGCGAGCTTTCTCCGCTGGTCTTCCATGGCGATGTTGTTGCCATGCACCGTGCTGGAAAAACCGCATTGGGGCGACAGGCACATCTGGTCCAGCGGCGCGTACTTCGCGGCTTCCTCGATGCGGCGCTTGAGCGCGTCCTTGGTTTCGAGCTCACCGAACTTGGTGGTCACCAGGCCCAGCACCACGATCTTGTCCTTCGACAAATAGCGCAGCGGTCGGAAGTCGCCCGATCGGTCGTCGTCGTATTCGAGGAAGAAGGCGTCGAGCTTCATCTCGGAGAGCAGCGCCTCGGCCACCGGCTCGTAGTTGCCGGCTGCGGCGTGCGTGCTCTTGAAGTTGCCGCGGCACAGGTGCATGGCCAGCGTCATGCCCGCAGGCTTGTGCGCCACCACCTTGTTGATGAACTGCGCGTAGCGGTGCGGCAGTTCGTTCGGGTCGTCGCCGCGGCTGCGGGCGGCTTCGCGCATGCGCTCGTCGCACAGGTAGGCCATGTTGGTGTCGTCCATCTGCACATAGGTGCAGCCGGCGTCGGCCAGGCTTTGCAGTTCATCGCCATAAGCCCTGGCCACGTCGTCGTAGAACGCCGGATCGAGTTCGGGGTAGGCCTCTTTGCTGATGCCGGCGCGCCCACCGCGGAAATGCAGCATGGTGGGCGAGGGGATCGTCACCTTGGGCGTGAGGCCAGGCTTGCCCAAGGCCTCGACCTGCGCCTTGAGGTACTGGAAATCGGCCAGCTGGATGTTTTTGGCGTGGCGCACCTTGTCGATCACGCGGATCACCGGTGGGGCCAGTTCCTCGGTGCCGTCGGGCCGCACGATGGTGACCGGGATGTCGGTCTTCACGCCGCCGAGTTGCTCCAGGAAGTCGATGTGGAAGTAGGTGCGGCGGAATTCACCGTCGGTGATCGAACTCAGGCCCACATCGGACTGGAACTTCACGATCTCGGTGATGGCGCGGTCTTCCACCGCGCGCAGTTGCTCGGCGCTGATGCTCTTTTTGTTGAAGAACTGGTCGCGCGCTTCCAGCAAGTAAGCCGGACGCAGGAAGCTGCCGACGTG
>JANPKR010000618.1:0-2319 GCA_031426175.1 Hydrogenophaga sp.
GTACATCGCCGAGCACTCGTCGCTAGCCATTGCGAAGGGTTACACCGACGCCATCGTTGCCACCTGCGAGGGTCTGGCGTTGTTTCCTCGGCGGGGCGTGGCCCGTGAAGACATCCGGCCAGGCCTTCGGCTCACCCACCACAAGGGACGCACCGTGATCGCTTATGCCGTGGACGAAGGTGCGTACACGGTTGCCATCATCGGCGTGTTCTACGGCGGACAGGATCACGAACGGGCTTTGTCTGCGGACCAGGACGATTGACGTTCTTCACGACGTGGAAGCTGCAAGGGTCACAGCCAGGCGCGGGGTACGCTCAAACCTCGGCCGTCCAGCGCAGGCCCCAACGCTTGTTGACGGCACGCAGGCGTGCATCACCGTTCGGCACCAGCGTGTACAGGTCGGCGCGCGCCCAGCGCAGCGCATCCAGGGAACACAACATGTCGTCGCCGATGGTGACGTCCACCGCGCGCAACTCGAACAAGTCAAACGGGAAAGCCTGCCCGTTGTAGGTGGCAGCCAGAAAACGCGCGATGCGCTGGATCTGGCCGGAGTCGCGTTCTTCGGCCAGCTGGAGCAGGCGCGTGAACGCCTGGGCAGCGGCCTGTGTCGCCTGGCGCGAGCGTGCATCGCACCGGGCAATCTCTGCTTCGATGGTGTCTGGGCTCATCGGTGACTCCTGGAGTTTGAGAGGGAAAGGCCAGCCCGATGGTCGGGCTGGTCCGTGGCGCTGCAGGCGATGACTTTCAGCAGAAAGTCATCGCCCTCCACTTCTGAGTGCTGAACGCTCAACGTCAGGCTTTGAGCTTGCGCATCTCTTCGGCCAGCACCCACAGCGCGCGGTTCAGGCTGACACCGCGGTCGATGCTGGCCACCGGCCGGGTGTGCACACGCCGACCCTGTACCGAACGTCCGGATTGACCACCGCGCAGGGCGTTCTCTTGCACACGCTGGAACGTGCTCCACAGGCTGTGGCCGAAGTCTTCGGGACGGCGTGCCTCGATCAGCTGCTCCGCACTCACCGGGGCCGGTGGCTGGCCTTCTCCTCGCTCGCCGTAGCGCAGTGCCAGCGCCGCGGTCGCAAACGCCCGCTCTTCCTCAGGACGCAGCGTCAGGGCCTTCATGCCGTCGGTGCAGGCGTCCACCGCATCGAAGTCCTCCAGCACCCGGAAAGCACCCTCGATCACCTCGTCCTGAATGTTGCCCTTGTGCGGAATGCGGATGTCGTTGGAAACGTTGCCGACCACCAGCCCGTTGCAGCAGACAAAACGGAACACGCCGGCCAGCATCTGGTAGGAGCTTGCGCCATCGTGGCTGTTGATCAGGATGATCTCGTTGGCCTCGGGCCGTGCGCTCAGTGGTCCCACACCACCCACATGACGCATGCGGATCATGTGTTTGGTGAACTCGGTTTTGCCTTCGATGCGGCTCTTGCTCTGCGCGACCATGAAGGGCTCAAACCCTTCGCGGCGCAAGCCGCGCAGCACCTCGATGGTGGGGATGTAGGTGTAACGCTCTGAGCGGCTGCCGTGTTTGCCGGCGGCAAAGATGGACGGTGCGGCCCGGCGCATCTGCTCATCGGCCAGCGGTGTTTCGCTGCGGATCACGAAGGTGTTCTGACCAAAACGTGCGGCCAGCTGGGGACGGGAAGCTTGAACGGTGTTCATGGTGAGTGCTCCATTGAGAAAAAAATAGGGGGTGGCTTCAGGCGTGCGCCGGCTGGCGTTCGCTGCGGGCTTTGTTGTGGACGATGTGGCGTGCCCGGCGGGCCTCGCGCTCGGCCTTGCTATCGAGGTAGTCGATGTCTTCGGCGGTGAACTCCAGCCCGTGGACCTCACGCCCCTCGCTGTCCTGGTACTGCGTGTTGTGCACGCGCCCCAGCAGGTTCACGTGGGAGCCCTTGCCCAGGTACTCGGCGGCGTGTTCGGCCTGTGTGCCCCAGAGCGTCCACCGAATGGCGATTGAGCGCTCCTCGCGCTCTTCACCACGGCCCCGGTACTGGTTGCTGATCGCGGTCAGCACCGCTCTCGCGAGCTGGCCCTCGCGCCCCTTGACGAACTCCAGCTTGACGACACCGGCCAGGTGCGCGTGGCGCTGGATGACGATTACGTTGTTCATGACGAACTCCTTGCGTGAGCGAATCGCCCGGGCCCCGGTCCGGGGTCCCTGAAAACCGATCCTCTCGCTCGGACTCCTCGCTCCCGCCCACGGGCGGGCGGGGGGTGGGCATGGCCCCTTCCCTCGGGAAGGGGTGGGGGATGGGCAAACCTCCGCAGCCGAAGCAGTGAGCCCGTTGCCTGGCCCACCGCAAAAAGATCCCC
>JANPKR010000619.1:0-2097 GCA_031426175.1 Hydrogenophaga sp.
CAAGGCCTCCGGGGTGCTTGCCTTGACCGGATCGGACACCGCCAACAGGCCCATCAGCTGTCCATCAACGGCCAGGTACATCACGCTGGCACCTTCTGCGCGCAGGGCCTCGGCCTGCGGCACCAGCGCACCAACCGCTACACCGATCTGCTCCATCAGCGTGGTGTTGCCCAGAGCCAGCTGACGACCTCCCACCTGCCCACGCACGCCAATGCCCGAACCAGATTCAAAGTTCTCGGGTTTGTCCAAAGACATGCTGCGCTCGCGGGCCGCGCTTACGATGGTTTCGGCCAATGGGTGTTCGCTGCCCTGGTCCAGGCTGGCGGCCAGGCGCAACACCTCATCGGCATCAAAGCCGGGCGCAGGAACGGCGCGCTCAAACGTGGGACGACCCTCGGTGAGGGTCCCGGTCTTATCGATGATGAGGGTGTCGATCTTGCGCATGTTCTCGATGGCCGCTGCGTCCCGGAACAACACGCCGTGCGTGGCACCCCGACCAGTGGCGACCATGATGGACATGGGCGTGGCCAGGCCCAATGCACAAGGACAGGCAATGATCAGCACTGACACGGCGTTGATCAGGCCAAACACCCAACTGGGCTCGGGGCCAAACAGACCCCACACGAAGAAGGTCAACAAGGCAATGCCCACCACTACGAGGACGAAGTAGCCCGCCACCACGTCGGCCATGCGTTGCATGGGCGCCCGGGACCGCTGGGCCTGGGCCACCATCTGCACGATCTGCGACAGCATGGTGGTCGCGCCGACTCGCTCCGAACGCATCACCAGCGCGCCGCTGGTGTTGAGCGTGGCGCCGATCACCTTGTAACCCACGCGTTTGGTGACGGGCATCGGCTCGCCTGTGAGCATGGATTCATCGATTGAACTGCCCCCCTCCGTCACCTCGCCGTCCACCGGTACTTTTTCGCCGGGGCGCACGCGCAGCAAGTCGCCGACATGCACATGGGTCAGCGGCACATCTTCTTCGGTGCCATCTTCCCGAATGCGCCGGGCGGTCTTGGGTGCCAGACCCAGCAACGACCTGATGGCCGCCGAGGTCTGGGAACGGGCCTTGAGTTCGAGCATCTGCCCCAGCAGCGTGAGCGAGATGATCACGGCAGCGGCCTCGAAGTACACGGCAACTCGGCCCATGGAGATGAACGAATCCGGGAACACTTGCGGGGCGACGGTGGCCACCACGCTGTAGACAAACGCGGCGCCGGTGCCCAGGCCGATCAGGGTCCACATGTTCGGGCTGCGGTTCACCACCGACTGCGCGCCACGCGCAAAGAAAGGCCACCCGGCCCAGAGCACGATGGGTAAGGACAGCACAAGCTCAATCCAGCTCTGCGTTCCCATGTCGAACCACTCCAAACGGTGACCGAACATCGCCAGTACGAACACCACCCCCGTGAGCGGCAAGGTCCACCAGAAGCGGCGCGGGAAGTCGCGCAATTCAGGGTTGTCATCGTCGCCGAGCTCCGGCAGCAGGGGCTCGAGCGTCATGCCGCACTTGGGACAGTTCCCTGGATGGTCCTGGCGAATCTCCGGGTGCATCGGGCAGGTGTAGATCGCGCCGGCCACCGCTACAGGCGTCTCTGCGGGTGGCCCGGGTGCAAGGTATTGCAGCGGGTTCGCAGCGAACTTGTCCTGGCACTTGGCACTGCAGAAATAGAAGGTCCGGCCCTCATGGATCAATTTGTGACCAGACTGCGCCGTGACGGTCATGCCACACACGGGGTCTTTCAGGTCGTTTGGAGAGGCCGATTCGGACAGCGCTCTGCTGCCGTGATGTTGGTGTGCATTCATGTTGATCCGCCTATTTCCTGTCGTTGTGGGTACGTCCTGAGTCCCGCGAATGGCTGCCGTGCCCCCCGTGGCCGCTCCTGTGCATCAAGTGCATCAGCGGACAAGCGAGCAGCAGCAGATAGGGCCAGTAACCCAGGACATGACCCCAGTGTTCTCGTAGCAGATAAAAACCGGCGATCAAGGCGGCCGTTGCCAGCGCCATGCCTGCCGGGCGGCGCCAGAACGATGGCGCGGGGGAGTCGTTGTTGGAAGGGTTCATTGCATCGCTCCGACAGGGTTGCCTGCGAA
>JANPKR010000620.1:0-5967 GCA_031426175.1 Hydrogenophaga sp.
TGGACACGTAGTCCAGCCGATCCATGTAAGGCAGCGACTGGATGTAGGTCTTGTGCTCGGCGAGTTTCTCGGTGGCACGGTGCAGCAGGCCGATGTGCGGATCGGCGCGTTGCACGACCTCGCCGTCGAGCTCGAGCACCAAGCGAAGCACGCCGTGCGCGGCCGGGTGCTGCGGACCGAAGTTGAGGGTGTAGTTCTTGATTTCAGCCATGACAATGTCGCAGGAAGGCAAAAGCCTTCAGTGCAAGCCCCCGTAGTTGTCTTCGCGGATGATGCGCGGCGTGATTTCGCGGGGCTCGATGCTCACCGGCTCGTAGATCACGCGCTGGCGCTCGGCGTCATAGCGCATCTCGACGTGGCCGGACAGCGGGAAGTCTTTGCGGAAAGGGTGGCCGATGAAGCCGTAGTCGGTGAGGATGCGCCGCAGGTCGTCGTGACCTTCGAACACGATACCGAACAGGTCGAAGGCTTCGCGTTCGTACCAGTTGGCTGCAGCCCAGAGAGACGTGACGGAGGCCAGCACCGGAAAATCTTCATCAGGGCAGAACACCCGCACGCGCACCCGGTGGTTGTGCGTGACCGACAGCAGGTGCGCCACGGCTGCGAAGCGCTGACCTTCCCAACGGCCGTCACCATAGGTCTTGTAGTCCATGCCACACAGGTCGATGAGCTGCTCGAACGCCGCTTGCGGAGCATCGCGCAGGGTCTTCATGACGTCGAGATAGTGCGCCGCTGCGACAGTCAATGTGAGCTCTTCACGAACCACCACCAACGACACCACACGATCATCGAGCAACTCGGCCAGGGCGTGCTTCAGGGCTTCCGGTGCCACTGCGTAGGAGGTTGTTGAGGTGTCGGTCATGGGTGCGTCTCTGGGGACTCGTTTCGCCGTGGTGCAACCGGCGTTCAGGCGCGGGCGATCGTCTGGGTGCGGCGGATCTTCTGTTGAAGCTGGATGATTCCGTACAACAAGGCTTCGGCTGTGGGCGGGCAGCCGGGCACATACACGTCCACCGGCACGATCCGGTCGCAACCGCGCACCACCGAATAGCTGTAGTGGTAGTAGCCGCCGCCGTTGGCGCAAGAGCCCATGGAGAGTACCCAGCGCGGCTCGGCCATCTGGTCGTAAACCTTGCGCAGGGCGGGCGCCATTTTGTTGCACAGCGTGCCGGCCACGATCATCAGATCGGACTGTCGCGGACTGGCTCGAAACACCTCGGAGCCGAAGCGCCCGATGTCGTAGCGCGCAGCAGCCGCGTGCATCATCTCGACGGCGCAGCAAGCCAGCCCGAAGGTCATGGGCCACAGCGAGCCGGTCTTGGCCCAGTTCACCACCGAGTCGTAGCTGGTGGTGACGAAACCTTCCTTGAATACGCCTTCAATCATGAACCGCTCCGGTGCATTCGTGTATGTGCAAATCGCTCATTCCCAGTCCAGCGCGCCCTTTTTCCACTCGTAGGCAAAACCCACGGTGAGGATGGCCAGGAACACCACCCCCGCGAGAAAACCGGTCATGCCGATATCCGAGAAGGCCACTGCCCAGGGGATGAGAAAAGCGATTTCGAGGTCGAACAGGATGAACAGGATGGCCACAAGGTAGTAGCGCACATCGAACTTCATGCGGGCGTCTTCGAAGGCTTCGAAACCGCACTCGTACGGGGAATTCTTTTCTGCGTCCGGGAGGTTGGGACCAAGGATGTAGCCCAACACCTGAGGGATGATCCCGATGGCAATACCCACCAAGATGAACAGGAGCACAGGTAGGTATTGTTCGAGACTCATCTTGGTCTGTTCCACTGACACGGCATGGGGCCGTGTTGTCCAAAGATTGGTGCCGACGGCGAGACTCGAACTCGCACAGCTTTCGCCACTACCCCCTCAAGATAGCGTGTCTACCAATTTCACCACGTCGGCTGGTCTGCATTGCTGGCTCACGAGGTCTGTGTGAGCCTTGCTGACAAGCATTGGAGTTTACCCTGAAACCACCCCGCTTTTGAGAGGCAGAGGGGCTTTTTCAACTCGAATGGAAGATGTCTGGGCAGGCGCATTGCGCGCGCATGCCCTTTCGATCATTTCGCCGGTATTTGTGCCGGGCCGGAGGGCGCTGGCGTGATCGCAGCAGGCGCGGGGGCAACACCCGTTGCCGGGCTTGTGCCGGGAATCTGCTGCGAGGCATCGGCAGGCTGTGCGGGTGTCACCACGCCTTCGAGCACACTGCCCGAGCTCGGCGCCACTGTGCGCAGGTTGCCGAAATAGGCCAGGCCCAATGTGCAGGCCAGGAACACCGCGGCCAGCACCGCGGTGGAACGCGACATGAAGTTTGCACCGCCCGATGCACCGAAAAGACTCGCAGAGCCTGCTCCACCGCCGCCGAAGGCGGCGCCCGCGTCGGCGCCCTTGCCATGCTGAACGAGTATCAGGCCGATCATGGTCAGGGCCGAGAGGATCTGCACAGCCAGCAGGATGGTCAACAAAACATTCATTTTTTACTCCGGAATCACGGTTGTCGATGCGCCCTGGTGAGCGCGAAAAAGTCAATGGGCCGAGGCCACGATTTGAAGGAAGTCGGCTGCCTTGAGCGAGGCGCCACCGATGAGGCCACCGTCGATGTCAGGTTGGGCCAGCAAGCTGGCTGCATTCGCAGCATTCATGCTGCCGCCGTAGAGGATGTGCACACGCCCGGGATGCTGCGTTGCTGCGGCCAGCTGGGCTCGCAACACGGCGTGCACCTCCTGCGCCTGCTCGGGTGAAGCCGTCTTGCCGGAGCCGATGGCCCAGACGGGCTCATAGGCCACCACGATCTCGCTGGTGCAGTGCGCCACCGCGTGAATGACGGCAGCCAGTTGGCGCTTGACGACAGATTCGGTCTGTCCGGCTTCGCGTTCGGCCAGCGTCTCGCCCACGCACACAATCGGCGTGATGCCGTGGGCCAGCGCCACCTTGGCCTTGTCGGCCACCAGTCCATCGGTCTCACCGTGGTACTGACGCCGTTCGGAATGGCCCACGATCGCATAGCGACAGGCGAAGTCCTTGAGCATGGTGGCCGACACCTCACCGGTGTATGCACCTTGCTCATGGGTGGACAGGTCCTGCGCGCCCCACGCGATCGCACTGCCGCTCAACAGCGATTGCAGCTGGGCGAGGTAAGGCGCGGGCACGCACAAAGCCATGTCGGCCGCTGCCGACCGGCCGCCCAGACCATCCAACAAGGCCATCACAAGTGCCTCGTTGGCGGCCAGGGAGCCATTCATTTTCCAGTTGCCTGCGATGAGTGGTTTCATGTCTGGGGTGCCGTCATGCCCAGCTCAGGACGAGCTTGCCGATGTGGCGGTTGGATTCCATGAGGGTGTGCGCGGCCGCGGCCTCACTGGCGGGAAACACCTGGTGGATCACCGGCTTGATGTGCCCTTGGGCCAGCAAGGGCCACACGCGTTCGCGCAGTGCCCGTGCGATGGCGGTCTTGAATGCAATCGGGCGCGGACGCAATGTTGAGCCGGTGACCGTGAGGCGTTTGCGCAGCACCATGCCGGCGTTGAACTCGGCCTTCACGCCTCCTTGCACCGCGATGATGACCAACCGGCCGTCTTCCGCCAGGCAGTCGATTTCGCGCGCCACGTAAGCGCCAGCCACCATGTCGAGCACGACGTTGACGCCCTGTCCGCCGGTGAGGTCGGCCACGGCAGCCACGAAGTCCTGCGTCTTGTAGTTGATGGCGTGATCGGCGCCAAGCGCCAGGCAAGCAGCGCACTTGTCGTCGCTGCCTGCGGTCGCGATCACGCGAGCGCCGAGGGCTTTGGCCATCTGGATTGCGGTCACCCCGATGCCACTGGTGCCACCCTGGATCAACAAGGTTTCGCCCGCTTGCAGACGCGCACGGTCGAATACATTGCTCCACACGGTAAAGAAGGTCTCGGGAAGTGATGCGGCGGCGATGTCGTCCAGGCCTTCGGGCACCGGCAGGCACTGGCCCACAGGGGCCACGCACCATTGCGCATAACCGCCACCGGCCACCAGCGCGCAAACGCGGTCGCCCACTTTCAGGCCAGTAGCGGCCATGGCCGCCGCGTCGCCCGAGGCGATCACACCCGCCACTTCGAGGCCGGGGATGTCGGATGCGCCGGCCGGCACGGGGTAGTTGCCGGTGCGCTGCAGCACGTCTGGGCGGTTCACGCCCGACGCGCTGACGCGGATCAGCACCTCACCTTCGGCCGGCACCGGCACCGGGCGTTCACCGAGACGCAGCACTTCGGGCGCACCGAAGCCGCTGATCTCGACCGCTTGCATCACCACCGGGATCACGACTGGGGCTGCTGCTGCGGCTCGACCAAGTTGCGATCGGCCAGCGCCTTCATGGACAGCTTGACACGACCTTTTTCGTCGGTCTCGAGCACCTTGACGCGAACGATCTGGCCTTCAGTCAAATAGTCGGTAACGCGCTCGACGCGCTCATGGGCGATCTGGCTGATGTGCAGCAGACCGTCCTTGCCGGGGAGCAGGTTGATCAGGGCACCGAAGTCCAGGATTTTGGTGACCGGGCCTTCGTAGACCTTGCCCACTTCCACTTCAGCGGTGATCTGCTCGATGCGGCGCTTGGCTTCGTCGGCTTTGGCCGAGTCGGTCGAGGCGATGGTGATGGTGCCGTCTTCGTCGATGTTGATCTGGGTGCCGGTCTCTTCGGTCAGCGCGCGGATGACGGCGCCGCCCTTGCCGATCACGTCACGGATCTTCTCGGGGTTGATCTTCATGGTGAAGAGCTTGGGTGCGAAGTTGGACACTTCGGTCTTGGCCTCGCCCATGGCTTCCTGCATCTTGCCCAGGATGTGCATGCGGGCTTCCTTGGCCTGGGCCAGTGCAACCTGCATGATCTCTTTGGTGATGCCCTGGATCTTGATGTCCATCTGCAGCGCCGAGATGCCGTTGGTGGTGCCGGCGACCTTGAAGTCCATGTCACCCAGGTGGTCTTCGTCGCCCAGGATGTCGGTCAGCACGGCAAAACGGTTGCCGTCCTTGATCAGCCCCATGGCAATGCCCGCCACGTGGGCTTTCATCGGTACGCCAGCGTCCATCAGCGCCAGGCAGCCGCCGCATACGGATGCCATCGACGAGGAGCCGTTGGACTCGGTGATTTCCGAGACCACTCGCATGGTGTAGGGGAAGTCTTCCTTGCTAGGCAACGCGGCGATCAATGCGCGCTTGGCCAGGCGGCCATGGCCGATTTCGCGGCGCTTCGGGGTACCGAAGCGGCCGGCTTCGCCGGTGGCGAAGGGAGGCATGTTGTAGTGCAGCATGAATCGATCTTCGAAATCACCGGCCAGCGCGTCGATGCGCTGTGCGTCGCGGTCGGTGCCCAGCGTGGCCACGACCAGTGCCTGCGTTTCACCGCGGGTGAAGAGGGCCGAGCCATGGGTGCGGGGCAGCACGCCGTTGCGGATTTCAATGGCGCGCACGGTGCGCGTGTCGCGGCCGTCGATGCGGGGCTCGCCGGCCAGGATCTGGCCACGCACAATCTTGGCTTCGATCTCGAACAGCAGGGCCTCGATGGCCACGCTGTCGAAGGCCACGCCTTCGGCTTTCCGCGCAGCGAACACGTCCGCGTAGGCCGAGCGGCAGGCCTGGGTGCGGGCCTGCTTGTTGCGGATCTGGTAAGCGGCTTCGAGCTTGGCCTTGGCCAAGCCGTCGATCTTGGCGATCAGCGGCTCGTCCTTGGCAGGTGCCTGCCAATCCCAGGCCGGCTTGCCGGCGTCGCGCACCAGCTCGTTGATGGCGGCAATCGCGATGTTGCCCTGCTCATGGCCATACACCACGGCGCCGAGCATGATTTCTTCGGACAGCTGGTCGGCTTCGGATTCCACCATCAGCACGGCGGACTCGGTGCCCGCGACCACGAGGTCGAGCTGGCTGTCTTTGAGCTGCGTTTGGCCGGGGTTGAGAACGTACTGGCCATTGATGTAACCCACGCGCGCGGCG
>JANPKR010000621.1:0-2778 GCA_031426175.1 Hydrogenophaga sp.
GAAAAGACCCTTCCCCAGCGTTCTGCACCGTCAACGGGGCGGGGTATGGTCTTGGCGGAATGGCGGTCCCTAATCCCGTGTGGCGATGTGGGCAGATGTGCGCCGCTAGAATGGTTTTCATGGCCACCCAGAATCCCAAAAAACCTGAAAACCCCACGGCGCCTCCCAGCGTCAGCAATGACGAGTCGGTGGTGCTTGAACGGCGTGCCCAACGCACCCAACCACCCCAGATGTTCCAGGTGGTTCTGCTCAACGACGATTTCACGCCCATGGAGTTCGTGGTGCATGTCATTCAGGAGTTCTTCAGCAAGGACAGAGAAACCGCCACGCAGATCATGCTCAAGATCCATCTGGAGGGAAAAGGCATTTGTGGGGTCTATTCGCGAGACGTTGCCAGCACCAAGGTTGATCAAGTCCTTCAGGCGGCCCGAGCCGCAGGCCATCCTTTGCAATGCATGAGCGAGCCGGTTGAATAAAGCCCAAACCGCCTCATCTGCCCCAACGAATCCGTTCTGTTCACATTTCAGACGTTTGTTTTTCGATCACCCCAGCCCAAAGGACGTGCCCCATGATTGCCCAGGAACTTGAAGTCAGCTTGCATATGGCCTTTGTCGAGGCCCGGCAGCAACGGCACGAATTCATCACGGTCGAGCATCTTTTGCTCGCGCTGCTGGACAACCCCAGCGCCGCCGAGGTGTTGCGCGCCTGCTCGGCCAACATCGACGACCTCCGCAAGTCTTTGACCAACTTCATCAAAGACAACACCCCCCAGGTGGCCGGCACCGACGAAGTGGACACGCAGCCCACGCTGGGTTTCCAGCGTGTGATCCAGCGCGCCATCATGCATGTGCAGTCCACCGGCAACGGGAAGAAGGAAGTCACCGGCGCCAACGTGCTGGTGGCTATCTTTGGCGAAAAAGACTCCCACGCCGTGTACTACCTCCACCAGCAGGGCGTGACCCGTTTGGACGTGGTGAACTTCATTGCTCACGGCATTCGCAAGAGCGACCCACCCGAGCCCACCAAGTCGGGCGAGAGCGCGGCTGAGAACGAGGAGGCTGGCGAAGCCAAAAGCAACGAGAAGGCTTCGCCGCTGGAGCAGTTCACCCAGAACCTCAACCAGATGGCCAAGGACGGCAAGATCGATCCGCTCATAGGGCGCGAGTACGAGGTTGAGCGCGTGATCCAGATCCTGTGCCGCCGCCGCAAGAACAACCCGCTGCTGGTGGGTGAAGCCGGCGTGGGCAAGACCGCGATCGCCGAAGGCTTGGCCTGGCGCATCACGCAGGGCGAAGTGCCCGAGATCCTGGCCGACTCGAGCGTGTTTTCGCTCGACATGGGCGCCTTGCTGGCCGGCACCAAGTACCGCGGTGACTTTGAGCAGCGTCTTAAAGGCGTTCTCAAATCGCTCAAGGACCGCCCCAACGCCATCCTGTTCATCGACGAAATCCACACCCTGATCGGTGCAGGTGCTGCTTCGGGCGGCACGCTGGATGCGTCCAATCTGCTCAAGCCGGCGCTTTCCAGCGGTCAGCTCAAGTGCATCGGCGCCACCACCTTTACCGAATATCGCGGCATCTTCGAGAAAGACGCAGCGCTGAGCCGACGCTTCCAGAAAGTGGACGTGGTCGAGCCGACCGTGCAGGAAACGGTGGACATCCTCAAGGGACTGAAGTCCCGCTTTGAAGAGCACCATGGCGTGAAGTACGCCGTGGCTGCCCTGCAGGCCGCGGCCGAGCTCAGCGCCAAGTACATCAACGACCGTCACCTGCCCGACAAGGCCATCGACGTGATCGATGAGGCGGGCGCTGCCCAGCGCATCCTGCCGGTGTCCAAGCGCAAGAAAACCATCAGCAAGACCGAGGTCGAGGAAATCGTGGCAAAGATCGCCCGCATTCCCCCGGCCAACGTCTCCAACGACGACCGCAGCAAGCTGCAGACGCTGGAACGCGACCTCAAGAGCGTGGTGTTCGGCCAGGACAAGGCGCTGGAAATCCTGGCTTCGTCCGTCAAGATGGCGCGCTCCGGCCTGGGCAAGAGCGACAAGCCGATCGGTGCTTTCCTGTTCAGCGGCCCCACCGGCGTGGGCAAGACCGAAGCCGCCAAGCAGCTGGCCTACATCATGGGCATCGACCTGATCCGCTTCGACATGTCGGAGTACATGGAGCGGCACGCAGTGAGCCGCCTGATCGGTGCGCCTCCCGGCTACGTGGGTTTTGACCAGGGTGGCCTGCTGACCGAAGCCGTGACCAAGAAGCCGCATTGCGTGCTGCTGCTCGACGAGATCGAGAAGGCGCACCCGGACATCTTCAACGTTTTGCTGCAGGTGATGGACCACGGCACCCTGACCGACAACAACGGGCGCAAGGCCGACTTCCGCAACGTCATCATCATCATGACGACGAACGCGGGCGCCGAGACCATGAACAAGGCGACCATCGGTTTCACCAACCCGCGCGAAGCGGGCGACGAGATGGCCGACATCAAGCGCCTGTTCACACCCGAGTTCCGCAACCGCCTGGACGCCACCGTGAGCTTCAAGGCGCTTGACGAAAACGTCATCATGCGGGTGGTGGACAAGTTCCTGCTGCAGCTGGAGACGCAGCTCGGCGAGAAGAAGGTCGAGGTCACGTTCACCGACGCGCTGCGCAAGCACCTGGCCAAGAAGGGCTTCGACCCGTTGATGGGTGCACGCCCGATGCAGCGCCTGATCCAGGACACGATCCTCCGTGCCTTGGCCGACGAGCTGCTGTTCGGTCGCCTGACCGAAGGTGGACG
>JANPKR010000622.1:0-3239 GCA_031426175.1 Hydrogenophaga sp.
CCAGTCGGTCTCCACCGTGGCGGCCGTGCGCCTCCAGCGCTGCGTCTCCGCCAGGTCCAGCGCCACGATGTTGTTGCCTGCTTTTTCGGCGATGGCGCGACCGGCCTTGTCGCCTTCGTCCATGGCGCGACCGAACATGGCAGCGGTTTCGATCCCCGAGTTCTTGTCGATCACCTCCTTGAGGTCCGGCGGCAGCTTGTCGTAAGACGCCCTGTTCATCGAGAACGCAAAGGTCTGCGTGTACAGACCTTCCTTGCCGGCGAAGGTGGTGTGGTTCTTCACCAGCTCGGTCACCTTCAGCGCCGGTGTGACTTCCCATGGAATCGTTGTTCCTTCGATCGTGCCTTTGGACAAGGCATCCGTCACGGCTGGCACGGGCATGCCCACGGGGGTGGCGCCCAGCTTGGTCAACATGTTGCTGATGACGCGCGAACCACCGCGCACCTTCATGCCGCGCAGGCTTTCCAATCCGGTCACCGGCGTCTTCGTGTGGAACAGTCCCGGGCCGTGGGTGTGCACGGCAATCAGCTTGACGTCCTTGAACTCGTCGGCGGCGAACTTCTCCACATATTCCTGCAGCGCACGCGAGGACTGTTCGGCCGAACCGCTCATGAAGGGCAGCTCGAACACCTCGGTCTTGTTGAAGCGGCCGGGCGTGTAGCCCAGCACCGTCCAGGTGAGGTCGACCACGCCGTCGCGGGCCTGGTCGAACAGCTGCGGCGGTGCACCACCCAGCTGCATGGCGTGGAACAGCTGGACCTTGATCTTGCCGCCGGACTCCGCCTCGACTTTCTGCGCCCAGGGAATCAGCGCCTTGGCGGGGATGGTGGCCTGCTGCGGCAGCATCTGGTGCAGGCGCAGGGTGACGGTCTGGGCCAGGGCAGAGCCGGCCAAGGTGGCGGCGGCCATCGCGCCCACGGCCAGCAAGGTGGTGCGGCGGGTGAAGAAGTTCATGGATTTGTCTCCGGTTTGGGAATGGTTGGCCCGGGTGACGGAGGACGTGCCATGAACGTTGCCCGGCCCCGGATCGCTTCTGCATTCGAACCCATGGACTGTGCATGGGCCCAGGTGATAACGCCAGTGTGTGGCGAGACTTTCAGTTATGCCGTTGTTTTATGAAACGACCTCCTCCCGCCACGCGGTGTCGAGCGTGATGCGTCCGACCACGCGAGACACACAGGCGCAGATGCGGCTGTTCTCCTGTTTCTCGTGGGCACTCAGAAACACGTCGCGGTGGTCGATCTCGCCATCCAGCGCCAGCACGTCCAGCGCGCACAGGCCGCATTCCCCCCGGCGGCAGTCGTTCATCACCTCGATGCCGGCGGCTTCCAGCACCTCGATCAGCGACTGGTCGGGCGCCACATGCAGCTCGGCCTGGTGGCGCGGCACGGCCACCTCGAAGCCGGCGGGTGGCAGCTGGCCGCCGCTGCCGAAGGTCTCGAAACGCAAACTGGGCAGCGGCCGCCCGGCCTCCAGCCAGCGCTGGCGCACGGCGTTCAGCAGGCCAGCCGGGCCGCACACATAGAGCTGCGCACCGGCCGGCAGGGCGTCGATGGCTCGGCCGAGGTCGAGCACCTCGCCGCAGTCGGACGCACAAGTGACCAAGGCATCGCCCAACAGTGCGCGCAAAGGCTCCACGAACGCCAGCTCGGCCTCGCTGCGCGCCGAATACAGCAGCGTCACGGGCACGCCGCGTTTGACCAGCGCCTGCGCCATGGACACCATGGGTGTGATGCCGATGCCGCCCGCCACCAGCAGCGTGGCCGGGGCCAGGTACGCCAAGGGAAAGTGGTTCTGCGGCGCGCTCACCTCGATGCTGTCGCCCACCGCCAGCGCCCACATGGCGCGCGAGCCACCGTGGCCGTCCAGCAGGCATTTCACGGCGATGCGGTAGCCCGTCGCGTCCTCGGGCAAACCCACCAGCGAATACGAACGCGTTTGCACCCGCCCGGCCACGTTGAGCCGCACCATCAGGTGGGCACCCGGTGCCCAGCGCTCGGCGGAGCCTTGAGCCGGCGCGATGATGAATTCGCGCACCGTGGGGGTGACGTCGCGCAAGGCGGCGATGCGTGCGCCCTGCCAGTGGAGGTTGCTTTTCATGGTTGTTCAGCGTCGACGAATGAGTTTGAGGGCAGGCATGGAGGCCGGCGTGCGGCCCAGTGCGTGACCGGCCAGCACCTCGCGCAGGTTTCGCTGCGCCAGCCGCGAGTGCTCGCGCATGATGGCTTCGGCCCGTGCGCCCTCACGGCGCTCGATGGCGTCAAGCACCTGGCGGTGCTGGTCCTGCGCCACCACGAGCATGTCGCGCGCCTGCGGCGAATGGGCCTGCATCACCACGAATCCCGAGGGCGAGGCGAACGGCAAACTGGCCACACGCTCCAGCTGGCGCGCGATGGTGGGGCTGTCGGCCAGCTCGTAGACCAGGCTGTGGAACTGGCTGTTGAGCGCGACATAGCTGGCGAAGCCTTCTTCGTCCAGCGAGGGCGCGGCCAGCACGGCGTCGATGCGGTCCAGGCATTGTTTGGCCTCAGCCAGCACCACCGAGGGTGCACCCCGCTCGGCGGCGAGTCGGGCGAGCAAGCCTTCCAAGGTGCCGCGCAGTTCGATGGCGTCGGCAATGTCGCGTTCGGAAAACGTCTGCACCACGTAGCCGCCGTTGGGCAGCGCCTGCAGCAGGCCTTCCTGCTCCAACCGCATGAGCGCGGCGCGGATGGGTGTGCGGGAGACACCCAGGCGCTCGACGATCGCGAGTTCGGCGATGCGCGAGCCACCCGGCAGCTCGCCCGAGAGGATGAGTTCGCGCAACTGAAGCAGCGCGCGGACCTGGGCGCTTTCGAGGGGCGCCTCTGTGGTGATGGTGTTGGTCATGGTGGGCGGTTTCGCTCGCTGCAGGTTGGCGGGTGTCAGGGGTGGGTATGCGGCTGAGGCGGCTTCACTGCAGAGCCCCTCGCTGCGCGAGGGGTCCCCTGCGGTGCTCGGTGTCTCAGGCGATCGCGCAAACTCGCTTCGCTCAAACAAGCGCGATCGACCGCGCTTCGCGCGGCAACCTGAGACCCCTGCGCTCCTCGGCACTGCAGAGGCGCCGCCTCAGCCACACACCCACCCCTGACGCGTGAGGTTTGTGGCACGCCAGCACGCCGATTGACGAGGGCTTGGGGCGCGCCGCTGGGGGCGCCTATGCGCTGGCGAGGAGCGCAGCGGCTCGGGGTTGCCGCGCTGGCGCGGTCGGGTTAGCATGT
>JANPKR010000623.1:0-1962 GCA_031426175.1 Hydrogenophaga sp.
CAGGGCACGGGCCTGGGCCTGCCCGTGGTGCTGGGCGTGGTGCAGGTGCACGGCGGGGCGATCGAAGTCGATTCCGAGCCTGGCCGTGGTACCACCTTCACCCTGTACTTCCCCGCTGCGCCCGACATACCCGCCGTGGCCAGCGGGGAATCTCCGTTCCCGATCGCCAGCGAACCCGGCACAATGCTTTCAAAACCGTCACTGCCTCCACCCGACACCTGTTTATCCAACCTTTGTGCCATGGCAGACGACTCCACCCAGGTTCCCCATCACATCCTCTACCTCGATGACGACGACACGCTGGTGTTTCTGGTGCGCCGCCTGCTCGAGCGCAGAGGTTACCGTGTCACCGCATTCACCTCGCAGACCCAGGCCATCGATGCGGTGCGCGCCGACCCCGACGGTTTCCAGCTGCTGCTGACCGACTTCAACATGCCCGGCATGTCGGGCCTGGAGGTGGCCAAGGCGGCGCTGGCGATCAACCCCCTGCTCCCGGTGGCCGTGGCGTCGGGCTACATCACCGACGAACTGCAGGCCGAGGCCAAGGCCGCCGGTGTGCGCGAAGTGGTGTTCAAGACCGATGCAGTCGAAGCCTTCTGCGAAGTGGTGGCGCGGCTGGTTCGTTCAGAACCGGTCTGAACGGTTCAGCACGGTGGCGAGCATCGCGCTGTCGACATTGCCACCGCACAGGGTGGTGCCCACCACCCGACCTTTGAGCGCGGCGCGTTCCTGCCACGCCGCCGCAAAACTCGCCGCGCCCGCGCCTTCGGCCACGTTGTGCGTGTGCGCGAACAACATGCGCATGGCCTCGGCCACCTCGGTGTCGCTCACCTGAACGATGTGATCGAGGTGGGGTGAGAGCACGTCGAGCGCAGACTGATCGGCCACGCGGCAGGCCATGCCGTCGGCCAGCACAGTCGTCACCGGCGAGGGCACCACGCAGCCTGCCGCCAGCGAGTCGGCGTAGGTGGTGGCGTGCGCGCTGATCACGCCGACGATGCGCACCGGGTGGTTCAGCGCCAGCTTGGCGGCAATTGCTGAACACGCGCCCGAGCCCTGGCCCACGGGCACGTACACCACGTCCATCTGCGGCACCGCGCGAAAGTACTCCCACCAGGCGGTGCTCACGCCGCGCAGCAGGTCGGTGTGAAAGCTCGGAACCATGTGCGCGCCCCGCTCTGCGGCGAGCACCATGGCATGTTCGCGGCTTTCCTGGAAGTCGTCACCGTGCTCGATCAGGGTCGCACCCAGGGCGCGCATGGCGGCGTTCTTTTCCAGCGAGTTGCCACGCGGCACCACGATGCTGCAGGCCACGCCGTGCTGGCGCGCCGCCCAGCCGATGCTCTGGCCGTGGTTGCCGCGCGTGGCACTCAGCACCTCGCGCGGCAGCTCCCCGCGTTGCGCGAGTTGATCAAAGTAGGTGAGGCCGCCCCGGATCTTGAACGCACCCACCGGTGTGTGGTTCTCGTGCTTGACCCAGCAGTCGGTGCCCAGCCGCGTGCTCAGCGCGGCCCAGCGGTATTGCGGTGTGGCCTGGAACGATTGGTAGACCACTTGCGCGGCGGCTTCGATGTCGGAAAGACTGGGCAGGTGGGTGTTCATGGGGGCGAAAGCAAGGTGAGGCGGCCACGGGCCGGGGTGTCGAAGTCGGCTGTGAGACCAGCGGGGCCGTCGTTCACGCTCATGCCCGCCAGGCCGAGCGCCTGCAGCGCCGCGCGCAAACCGGCTGCACCAGCGTGTCGCAGGCGCAACTGGCGCAGGGTGATGCCGCTGGCCGGCATGTGTCGGGTCGGGTGCATGGAGCCCCATTGGATGAGCGTGGGCAGCACGCCGTTGAACAAGCGCTGGCCGTCGTCGCGCACGCTGATGCGCCACTGCAGCAGGCCAGCGGGTGTCTCGCGCGATGCGCTGACCACCGGGCCGCGCTGGATGCCGATGGCCTGCAGGGCTGCGATGGCCGCG
>JANPKR010000624.1:0-3976 GCA_031426175.1 Hydrogenophaga sp.
GACTGGCCTGGCGCGTGCGTTGTGGGTGGTGCAGGCCGGCACCGCGGTGTCCAGCCGCGTGCGCAGCGGCGTGCCCAATTCTGTGAATGTGGTGCGCTGGGCGCAGGCCGCCGGCTGTGTCGTGGAACAGTGGGATTTTTCATCGGCCGCTTCGGCCTTTGTGTGCGCCGTGAGCACACCGCTTGCGCCGCAGCGTCCCTAGCGCATCAGTAGTGCGGCGGCAGTTCGTCGCGCGGATCGCGCGGCCCGGCCGGCTGGCCGTCGTCGCCACCGCGCTGGCGCAGCCGGCTCACCTCGCGCAGCAACAAGTCGATCTGTTCCTGCTGTTGGGCCACCAGGGCGTTCAAGGTGTCGAGCAGGTCGTCGGCGTAGCTGGCCTTGATCTCCAGATCGGTGAGGCGCTTGTCGGTGTCGGGGCTGGGGCGGGCTTGTTCGGTCATGCCCGTATTGGAACTGAAGCCGAACCCGCCTCAGCGCGCAAGGTATCCCCCATCCACCGGGTAGTAGGCACCGGTCACAAAAGCGGCCCGGCTGGAGGCGAGCCACGCCATCAGCTCGGCCACTTCTTCGGCCTCGCCAAGGCGGCCCATGGGGTGGGCTGCCACCAGCATGGCGTGGGTTGCAGCATCGCCGTCGAGCGCGCTGATCATGGGCGTGCGGATGAACCCCGGGCCGACCGCGTTGATGCGGATGCCGTCGGCCGCGTATTCCAGCGCTGCGGTGTGTGTGAGTCCCACCACCCCATGCTTGGCCGCGGCGTACGCTGGTGCGGTGGCAAAGCCCACCGCGCCCAGGATCGACGCCACATTCACGATCGATCCGCCACCGTGGCGCAGCATGGCTGCGATCTCGTACTTCATGCAATAGAAGACGCCTGAGAGATTCACCTGAATCACCCTGGCCCATTCGTCCAGGGAGTAGTCGGCCGTGCGCTGGCTCGGCCCGCTGATACCGGCGTTGTTGCACGCCACATCGAGACGGCCGAAGTGCTCACAGCAGTGAGCGACCAGAGACTCGCACTGCGCTGGCTCGCCGATGTCGCAGGGAATCACCAGCGCTTCATTGCCCACCTCGCGCACCAGCACTGCCGTGGCCTCGGCGCCCGCTTCGTCGATGTCGGAGACCACCACAGAGGCGCCCTCGCGTGCGCAGACCAGCGCCATGGCACGGCCAATGCCCGAGGATGCGCCCGTGATGAGAACCACCTTGTTCTTCAGCATCTTGAGATTCCTTCAGAGATAAAAAAACCCGCGCTGGCAGGACGTGGTCCTGCATGCAGCGCGGGGAAGGGGGGATCTGTTCGGGTGTGCGGAGATCAGGTGCGCGGCTCGCCGTTGCCGTTGACCAGGATGGTGCGGCCGGGCTGCGAGGTCATCTGCACACGGTGGCCGACGCCGCGGAAGGAGTAGGTCACGTCCCAGTACTCGGGCTGGCCGTTGCCTGCCTGGGTACAGCGTTGCACGTCTTGCGTCTGTGGCTGGTTGCCGTAGCCGTTGCGGCCCACGTTGGAACCCACGGCCGCACCGGCCACCGCGCCGCCCACGGTGGCGATGTCGCGACCGCTGCCGTTGCCGATCTGGTGGCCCAGGATGCCGCCGATCACCGCGCCGGCGATGGCGCCCGGGATGTTGCGCTGGGGCTGTTGAACCACCTCTTCGCGCTCGATCCAGCAGCGCTGGCCGCTGTTGGGTCCGACCACCGCGCGCACCGAGGTCACGGGTGCTTCGTACAGCGTCTCCTGGTTGCGGCGGCGGTAGTCGCGGCGATCGGGTTGTTGCTGGGCTTGCGGGTATTGGCTGGGGTACTGACCGGGATATTGGTACACCGGCTCGGGCGCTTGCGAGATCGGTTGGTCGTACACCGGGTAGGGCACGGCGCAACCGGCCAGGCCCGCCACGGCCAGGGTGGCCAGTGCGGTGAGGCGCAGCAAGGGTGATGTGCGTTTGTGGTTGTTGTTCATGGTGCGTTCCTGGGTGTGACAGCCGAGTGGGGTAGGCCGTTGTGGGCTGGCCTGTGGGTTGAAGGATGTTCCATCGTGCGCCACTGGTCTGTTCGCTAGCGCGCATGAACGATGTCCGCCGGGTAAAGAACGTCAGCAGTTCTTGCCGCCTCGTCGGGCCATGGGTACGACAGCGAACAGACCCATGGCTCCCCGCAGGTTTACAAACACCCTCGCCCGACCGGAACCCCTCCGGTGGCGCACGAACCAGGAGTTGCCCATGCCGAAGTCCACCGCCTTTGCCCCCAGCTGGGACACTTCGTCGTTCGGACACCCGGCCGACCTGTTGCCGCTGGAGCGTTCGGCCCTCGCCGAACACCTGTCGCTGTGCAGCCGCTCGCGCAGCCCCATGCACGCCCTGCGCAATGGAGCCAGCCTTGTGCGTGGCTTCGTGGCCCCCAGGCTGGTCACCACTGTGTTCTTTGTGGCATTGATGGCGGGCATGACGTGGCTGGCCGCGTAGGTGGCGGCACGGGAACAACCCGGTCAGGACGACTGGGTACCGCCGTCGGTGCGCCGCATGCTGGACGCCGAACGCGGTCCGGCGCTGGAGCCCATCCGGTCTGAAATCTTCGGCCTGGCGCGTTTTGAGGAGCACGGCCGCAGCCTGGCCGCGTCGCACCACGCCGCGCGCGCGGTGTTCGGCCGTGCCACGTTTTACCCCCGCCTGCAGAGCAACATCGAGAGTCTGCGCGCGTCGCACGAACACATTGCCAGCCACGCGCTGAGCGGGCAGGACATCAGCCCTGGGGCCGAGTGGCTGTTCGACAACTTCCACCTGATCGAAGACCAGCTGCGCGAGATTCATGAAGGCCTGCCCGCGCGCTACTACCGCACGCTGCCGGTGCTGCAGGACGCGCCGCTGCAGGGCCTGCCGCGCATCTACAGCATCGCCTGGGCGTTCGTGGCGCACACCGACGGCGCGTTCGACGAAACCTTGCTCACGCACTTTCTCAACGCCTACCAGGAGGTTCACGAGCTCAGCCATGGTGAGCTCTGGGCGTTGCCCACCACATTGCGGGTGGTGCAGGTGGAGAACCTGCGCCGCCTGGCCGACCGCATCGCCAGCCACAAAGCCGCCCGTGAGCTCGCCGGTCTGATCGCGCACCGCATCGACGCTCTGGAGCTGTCCACCGTGCGGGAACTTCACGCCTTGGCCGAGCAGCGTGGCGTGAGCCGCGTGTTCCTGTGCCACCTGGCGCAAAACCTCGCCGGGCACCGCTCGCCCACCGGGGACGTGTTCATCAACCAGGTGCGTCCCTGGTTGGATGACACCGTGCCCGATCTCGCCGCGCTGCAGGCGCAGCACCACGCCGACCAGGCTGCCGACCACCTGAGCGTGGGCAACGCCGTGACCGCTCTGCGCCTGATCGGTGCGGCCGACTGGTCGGGCGTCGTCGCGCGCACCAGCCGCGTGATGCAGGTCATGCTCGCCTCCGACGTCTTTGCCGCCGAAGACGACGCCACCCGCAGCACCACACTGCACCGCATCGAACGCCTGGCGGCTCAGAGCCAGCGCAGCGAGACCGCGGTGGCCCAGGCCTTGCTGGGGTTGATGGCCGACAACGATGGCCCGTCCCTTGCGGGCCACTGGCTGGCGGGAGGCGGCCGGGCGGCGCTGGAGCAGCGCCTGGGACTGCACCGCCGTGCCAGGGGCTGGGGCCGGTGGGTGGTGCGTGCGGCGCGCGTGCCGACCTACCTCACCGCCATGCTCGCAGGCTCACTGGGGCTGGTGGCGGCGGTGTATGCGTCGGCGGCGGTCCCGGGCGAGAACTGGCTGGACCACGCCCTCACCGCACTGGTGTTGCTGTTGATGGTGTTTCCGGCGTCAGAGACCGTGGTGGCGGTGGTCAACCGCATCATCAGCGAATCGGCGCGGCCCGCACACCTGCCGCGCTATCTGCTGGCCGACGGCATACCGCGCGAGGCGCGTGTGATGGTGGTGATACCGGCGCTGCTGGGCAGCCTGGGCGCCGT
>JANPKR010000625.1:0-3776 GCA_031426175.1 Hydrogenophaga sp.
ATGGACCCCTGGTACTCGCTGGGCAGCGGCGACATGCTGGAGGTGGCCCACATGGGCCTGCACGTGGCGCAGATGACCAGCCAGGCCGGCATGCGCCAATGCTTTGAAGCGGTGACCACCAACGCGGCGAAGGTGATGGGATTGAGCGGCTACGGCATCGCGGCCGGCAACGACGCCAGCTTTGTGCTGCTGCAGGCGCGCGACCCGATCGAGGCCATTCGCCTGCGCGCCACGCGATTGAAGGTGTGGCGCAAGGGGCGGTTGCTGTCGGAGACGGCGCCGACAACCGCACGCCTGAACCTGCCTGGCCGCAGCGCGGCGGCGTCATGAACTCGTTTGGCAAACGCGCACTGGGCGCGCGCCTGGAGCGCATGCAGGCCTCGACGATGTGGGACGGCCAGGGTTTTCGAAACACGCATCCAGCCCTGCCCGGACTGCGCGATGCCACCGTGCCCCGACCCACGCTCAAGGAATTCCTCAGCTCGGGCGGCCGGCGTGCGCCGGCCGGGCCTCTGCCTTCGCAAGATCCGCGCGAAGCCTGGAGCCGCCCGGTGCAAAGCGGCTTGCGCGCCACCTGGCTGGGCCACTCCACGGTGCTCATCGAGATCGATGGCCACCGGGTGCTGACCGACCCCGTGTGGGGCACACGCGCATCGCCCTTCCGCCTGCTCGGCCCCAAGCGTTTTCAGCCGGTGCCGCTGCGGCTGCGGCAGATGCCCGAGGTGGACGTGGTGGTGATCTCGCACGACCACTACGACCATCTGGACTACCCCACCATCCGCGCACTGGCCAAGCACAGCGCGGTGCCCTTCGTCACCTCGCTGGGCGTGGGCGCCCACCTGCAGGCCTGGGGCGTGGCGGCAGAACGCATCACCGAGCTGGACTGGTGGGAAAGCCACCGCGTGCCCGGCACCGGCCTCACCATCACCGCCGCGCCGTCGCAGCACTTTTCAGGGCGCGGCCTCAAGGACCGCAATGCCACGCTGTGGTCGTCGATGGTGGTGCGGTCGGATCGGCACAAGGTGTTCTTCAGCGGCGACACGGGCCTCACCACCGAATACGCCACCATCCGCGAGCGCCTGGGCCCGTTCGATCTGGTGATGCTGGAAGTGGGAGCCTTTCACCCGGCCTGGGGAGACATCCACCTGGGCCCGGTGAACGCTCTCAAAGCCCACGCGCTGCTGGGCGGCGGCGCCTTTTTGCCGGTGCACTGGGGCACCTTCAGCCTGGCCATGCACGCGTGGGACGAGCCGGTGGAGACCCTGCTGCAACTGGCGCCTTCGCAAGGCGTGCCGTTGCTCATGCCGCGGCTGGGCGAAGCGGTGGAGCCAGCCAACCTGGAAGCGGTGGTGCCCTGGTGGCGAGGGCTGGACGACGGAGCATCTTCTGCGCGTCCCGCCGAGGCGCCCGCCATCGCGCGCGAGCTGCCCTGGCCGCTGGACTGACACGGGGCCTTGAGTTCGCTGGCGAACAGACGGCAAAGGCCTGCGAGCGGCAATCTGTCGTCCAGGTGCCAAGTTCTTTGGCACCTCTGCATTCCGCACAGCCGTTGGCGCTGTGTGTGCCATGCCCTTCCCAATCCCCCTGCATGGCCGTTCAGACGCTGACATGCAACACCAGGAAACCCCATGAAGATTCTGATGATCCTGACCTCCCACGACCAACTCGGCGACACCGGCAAGAAGACCGGGTTCTGGCTGGAGGAATTTGCTGCGCCCTATTACGTCTTCAAGGACGCCGGTGCCGAGATCGTGCTCGCTTCTCCCAAGGGCGGTCAGCCTCCACTGGACCCCACCAGCGATGACGAAGACGCTCAGACCGATGACACACGCCGGTTCAAGAAAGACCCGCAGGCCATGGATGCACTGGCGAACACCACCCGGCTGGCGGAGGTGTCCGGAGAAGGCTTCGATGCCGTGTTCTATCCGGGTGGTCATGGCCCTCTGTGGGACCTGGCCGAAGACACACATTCCATCCAGTTGATCGAGACCATGTTTGCTGCCGGCAAACCGGTGTCAGCGGTCTGCCATGCACCGGCCGTTTTTCGCCACACCAAGTTGGCCGACGGCGCGCCGCTGGTCAAGGGCAAGAAGGTCACCGGATTCACCAACACCGAAGAAGAGGCCGTGCAGCTGACCCAGGTGGTGCCCTTCCTGGTGCAGGACATGCTGGAAGCCAACGGAGGTCTGTACCACAAGGGCGACGACTGGCAGTCTTTCGTCGTCACCGATGGTCACCTGATCACCGGACAAAACCCCGCTTCTTCAGCCGCTGCCGCGCGCGCCGTGCTGGCGCAACTTCAGGCCGCCTGAAGCGACCAGCCGAACCCCATCACCGGAAAACCCATGGCCTATCAAAGCACCAATCCCTACAACGGCCAGATCGTCCAGTCCTTCGACGACCTCGACGACGCGCAGCTGGAAAACAGGCTGAAGGCGGCACAAATCTGTTTCGATCAGGTGTGGCGTCACAAGAGTTTTGCCGAGCGCAAGGCGGTGCTGTCCCGCGCCGCTGCGCTCATGCGCGAACGGACGCAAGAGTTCGCCCAGCTCATCACGATCGAGATGGGCAAGCTGATTGCCCAGAGCGAGGGTGAGGTCAAGTTGAGCGCTGCGATCCTGGACTACTACGCCGAACACGCCGAAGCCTTCCTGGCGCCCGAGAAGCTGGGCACGGCCAAGGGAGACGCGGTGGTGGAAAGCAGTCCCATCGGTGTGTTGTTCGGTGTGGAGCCGTGGAACTATCCCTACTACCAGATCGCGCGTTTCGCCGCCCCCAACCTCATGGCCGGTAACGTGGTGATGGTCAAGCACGCGTCCAACGTGCCGCAGTGCGCACTGGCCTTCGAGCGACTGCTCGAAGAGGCGGGTGCGCCGGCGGGCGCGTACACCAACCTGTTCATCTCCAAGGACCAGGTTGCCAAGGTGATCGACGATGACCGCATCCGCGCCGTGGCCTTGACGGGCAGCGAAGGTGCGGGCGCCGTGGTGGCCCAGCGCGCCGGCAAGAACCTGAAGAAATCCACGCTGGAGCTCGGCGGCAGCGACGCATTCATCGTGCTCGACGACGCCGACCTGGACGATGCTGTCAAACACGCTGTGAGTGGCCGCATGGGCAACAGCGGACAAGCCTGCACAGCGTCCAAACGTTTCATCGTGGTCGAAGCGTTGGCCGATCGTTTTCTTGAAAAGTTTCAGACCGCGATGCAGGGCTTTGAGGCGGGCGATCCCATGGACCGCAAGACCACGCTGGCCCCGCTGTCGTCGGTGCAGGCGCTTGAGACGCTGCTGGGTCAGGTGAACGAGGCCGTGGCCCACGGCGCACGGATCGTGATCGGTGGCCAGCGCATCGAGGGACAGAGCGGCGCCTTCATGCAGCCGACGATCCTCACGGACATCGAGGCGGCCAACCCGACTTACAAGCAGGAATTCTTTGGTCCGGTGGCGCTCTTTTTCCGGGTGCCCGACGAAGACGCGGCTGTCGCACTGGCCAACGACTCTCCGTTTGGCCTCGGCGGATCGGTCTTCACGCAAGATGTTGAACGCGGCAAACGCGTGGCCAGGCAAATCGACACCGGCATGGTGTTCATCAATTCGGCGGCCGTCTCGATGCCGGACCTGCCGTTCGGCGGTGTTAAAAACTCGGGCTACGGGCGCGAACTGTCGGGCGCCGGGATTCAGGAGTTCGTCAACAAGAAGTTGATCCGGGTGAGCTGAACGGATCAACGGATCGTCCTCTCATGCGGTGAGGTCCTGGTAGCGCTCGGTCGCTACCTG
>JANPKR010000626.1:0-4308 GCA_031426175.1 Hydrogenophaga sp.
CTTGCATGGTAACGGCGTGGCGTGAAATCACATCGAAAGGCTACACTGACCCGCGCATCCAGACAGCCCAGACCGGTCCTCGACCCATTCTCCGAACAGCAAAACATGAGCATCACCCCCGTCATTCTTTGCGGTGGCTCCGGCACCCGCCTGTGGCCGCTGAGTCGCCAAAGCTTCCCCAAACAGTTCGTGCCCCTGGTGAACAACCAGAGCCTGCTGCAGTTGACACTCGCACGTCTGGCGTGGTGCGGCAACCCACCCATGTGTGTGGCCTCGGAAGACCACCGCTTCCTCGTGGCCGACGCCGTGGAATCACAAGGCGCGGCGGGCCAGGTGCTGCTGGAGCCGGCGGCGCGCAACACGGCCGCGGCGATGGCGCTGGCCGCCTTGCTGGCCACCAGCCCTGCAGAGGCCGACCCGCTGCTGCTCTTCTGCCCGTCCGACCACCATATCCCCGACATCGAGGCTTTCGCGCACACCATCCGCCAGGGTGTGCCCGCGGCAGAGGCTGGCGCCATCGTCACCTTTGGCGTGGTGCCCAGTTTCCCGAGCACCGCCTATGGCTACATCGAGCAGGGCGACGCCCGCACCGACGGCAGCCGCCGCGTGTCGCGCTTCATCGAGAAACCCGCGCCAGCCGCCGCGCAGGCCCTGCTGCTGCAGGGCAATGTGTTGTGGAACGCCGGCATTTTTCTGGTGCGCGCCAGCACCTTGTTGAGCGCGCTCGGCCAGCATGCCGACGACATCCTGCAATCGTGTCGCCAGGCCATGGCCAGCCCGAAGCAGGACACCGTGGGCCAGATCCACTTTGTGCGACCCGAGGCCGCGCCCTTCCTGGCCTGCCGCTCGCAAAGCATCGACTACGCGGTGATGGAACGGCACACCGATATGGCCGTGGTGCCCTTCCAGGGCCAGTGGAGCGACGTGGGCAGCTGGAACGCGGTGGCCGACCTCAGCCCGGCCGACGATGACGGCAACCGCATCACCGGGCAGGGCCACACCCTGCACGCGAGCAACACCTTTATCCACGCACCGGGCCGCACGGTCGTGGCACTGGGCACCAAGGACCTGCTCATCATCGATACGCCCGACGCCCTGCTGGTGGCCCAGCGCGACCACGCAGAACAGGTCAAGGACGTGGTGGCGCACCTTTCGCGCCTCAAGGTGCCTGAGGCTGCGCTTCACCGCCGCGTGGCGCGCCCTTGGGGCTGGTACGACAGCGTAGACATGGGCGAGCGCTTCCAGGTCAAGCGCATCGGCGTGAAACCCGGCGCCAGCCTGAGTCTTCAGAAGCACCACCACCGCGCAGAACACTGGATCGTGGTCAAGGGCACAGCCGAGGTCACGCGCGGCAATGAGACTTACCTCCTGTCGGAGAACCAGTCCACCTACATCCCCATCGGTGAAGTGCACCGCCTGCACAACCCAGGGAAGCTGGCATTGGAAATGATCGAAGTTCAGTCGGGCAGCTACCTCGGTGAAGACGATATCGTTCGCCTGGAAGACAAGTACGGACGCCAGCCCGACACCGCCAAACCTTGAGGCACAAGGCATGAAGATCTTGCTCACCGGCGGTGCCGGATACATCGGCAGCCACACTGCGGTGGCCTTGGTGGAGGCCGGTTTCGAGCCCATCGTTCTGGACAACTTTGCCAACAGCCATCCGGTGGTCATGGCGCGTCTGGCCTCCATCACAGGCCGAGAGATTGCGCTGGAACGCGGCAATGTGCTCGATACACTCTGGCTGGAAGATGTGCTGCGCCGCCACCAGCCTGCCGGTGTGGTGCACTTCGCGGGCGACAAGGCGGTGGGGGAAAGCGTGGCGCTGCCGCTCAAGTACTTTCACAACAACATCGGCGGTGCCGTCAGCCTGCTCCGCGCCATGGAAACCATGCGCGCCGAGGCGCCGGACCACGCACCCACGCTCGTGTTTTCCAGCAGCGCCACGGTGTACGGCGACCCGGCCACCGTGCCGATCACGGAAAACTTTCCGCGCAGCCACACCAACCCGTATGGCCACAGCAAGCTGGTGATCGAAGACATGCTCTCGGCCCTGCGCACCGCCAGCCCAGCGTGGCGAGTTGGCGTGCTTCGGTACTTCAACCCGGTCGGCGCGCACCCCAGCGGTCTCATCGGCGAAGACCCGGCGGGCATACCGAACAACCTCATGCCCTTTGTTGCGCAGGTGGCGGTGGGGCAGCGTGAGCACCTCAATGTGTATGGCAACGACTACGCCACGCCGGACGGCACCGGCGTTCGCGACTACATCCATGTGCAGGACCTGGCCGCCGGCCATGTGGCCGCCATCAAGACGCTGCTCGGACAAGGCGAAAGCTTCACCGTGAACCTGGGCACCGGCCGGGGCCACAGCGTGCTCGACGTGGTGAAGGCGTTTGAAGTCGCCAGTGGCAAGCCGGTGCCCTACCGAGTGGCCCCCCGCCGTGCTGGCGATGTGGCCCAGTGCTGGGCCGACCCGGCCCTGGCACTGCGTCTGCTGGGCTGGCAGGCCCTGCACACACTGGACGAGATGTGCGCCGACGCATGGCGCTGGCAGCGCGCCAACCCCAACGGTTACCGGAGCTGAACCCCTGCGGAGCGCGCGGCAAGAAAAATGCCCTCGCCCACGCTCGCACCGAAACGTTTGGCCAGCCGCAGGCCCACGTTTTCGCGGCGGGTGTAATCCACCAGTTCTTCGGCCTTCACGACCTCTCGCGCCACGTAGTCGAGATTGCCCAGGCCGTCAGCCAAGCCCAGCGCCACGGCTTGCTGACCGTTCCACACCAGACCACTGAAGGTCTCGGGTGTTTCCTTCAGGCGGTCGCCACGGCCCTTTTTCACCACATCGATGAACTGTGTGTGAATCTCGGCCAGCAGGTTCTGCATGAACTGGCGCTGCGACTCGTCTTGCGGGCTGAACGGATCGAGCAGGCCCTTGTTGTCACCAGCGGTCATGAGGCGGCGCTCGATACCCAGCTTCTCCATCAACCCGGTGAAGCCGAAGCCGTCCATGAGCACGCCGATGCTGCCCACCAGGCTCGCCTTGTCCACGTAGATGTTGTCGGCAGCCGCGGCAATGTAGTAGGCCGCTGAAGCGCAGGTCTCTTCCACCACCGCATAAACCTTCTTGTCGTGCAGGCCCTTCAGGCGGGTGATCTCGTCGTTGATAATGCCAGCCTGCACGGGGCTGCCGCCCGGTGAGTTGATCAAGAGCACCACCGCCTGGGCGCCCTCGTCGTCAAACGCCGAACGCAGCGCAGCAACCACGTTCTCGGCGCTGGCTTCGGCACCGGAAGCAATCTCGCCCTTGATTTCGACCACAGCCGTGTGCGGCGTGCTGGTGGCTGATGTCATGTCGGCACTGGAATACACCAACCAGGCGATCGCCCCCAGGATGGCGAGCCACATGAAGCGGGTGAACATCTTCCAGCGGCGCGCAGCCTGCTGCTCGCGGATGGTGGCAAACACCAGCTTTTCCAGCGTGGCGCGCTCCCAGGCCACGCCGTTGTTGCGGTCGCTGCCGGTGGGGCTTGCCGAGCCCAGGTTGTCGTCGTTCATGGTGGGGATTTCTCAGAATTCAACAGGTTTGAGGTGGTATTGTGACCGCCAGTGAATCACCCCATCGAGCTCCAGCAGTTCGATCTTGAACAGCCCGCCGCGGCACGGCCCACCCCGGCATTCGCCCGTGGAAGGTTCATACATCGCCCCGTGCGTGGCGCACATCAGCCAGCGGCCGGTGTCGTCAAAAAAACGGTCGGGCTGCCAGTCGAGCTCCATGGCCACATGAGTGCAGCGGTTCAGGTAGGCCTGCGGCTGGCCCTGGAAACGCACCGCAAATGCCCGGCAGGTCTGACCCGCGTAATTCACGTCGAACGACACCGCCCTGCCCCCATCGACCAGATCGCGGCTGTTGCACAGCGGGTAAATCGGATCGTCGGTGGGTGGCGTCATGCAAGCCTCAGGCGTGTTGGGTGAGCCAGTCGTGCAGTTCGCGCACCGAATGCGCCACATGCAAGGGCTTGAGTTCGTGGAACGCGTCGGGCTCGTGCGCGCCGTAGCTCACACCCACGCTCGCGCAACCGGCGTTCAGCGCCATCTGCAGGTCGTGCGTGGTGTCGCCGATCATCAGCGTGCGTTCAGGCGTCACGCCAAATTCAGCCATCAACTCGTGGAGCATCAGCGGGTGCGGCTTGCCGGCGGTTTCGTCCGCGGTGCGGGAGCCATCGAACAGGCCGACCAGCTCCACCGTGCGCAGCACCTCGTCCAGCCCCCGGCGGCTTTTGCCGGTGGCCACGGTCAAAAAGTGCTGGC
>JANPKR010000627.1:0-2305 GCA_031426175.1 Hydrogenophaga sp.
CGCACCACGCTGCGGCGGGCCGGGTCGATGGTCAGGCCCTCAAAGGCCAGCACATCGGGCGCAGGTGCGCCGTTGGCCGGACCGTTGTGGCCATGGCGGCGGCGCAGCAGCGTCTGGATGTGGGCGACCAGTTCCCGCGGCTCGAAGGGTTTGGGCAGGTAAGCGTCCGCGCCGAGCTCAAGGCCCACCACGCGGTCCATCACGTCACCTCGCGCGGTGAGCATGACGATGGGTATGTCGCTCTCCTTGCGGATGGTGCGGCACAACTCGAACCCGTCCATCTCGGGCAGCATGACATCAAGGATCGCCGCATCGAACACGCCGCTGCGCAAGCGCGCCAAGCCCTCGCTGGGCTTGAGCGCCTGGGTAAGTTCGAGCTCGAACCGCTGAAAGTAGGTGGTCAGCGGCGGTCCGAGCTGCTCGTCGTCGTCAATCAGCAAGATGCGGTGCATGCGGCATTCTCACACTGCGTTGCAGTTGACGGCACCTGCCACTTCAGCCCCGGCCGAACCAGCCTTTGCGCTTGCTCATCAGCTCGCGCACTTCGGTCTGTTGTGTCGGGTTGAGGCTGTCGTAAAAGTCGGCCAGCGCGTTGATCACCTCCGGGCTGCTCACCTGCACCACGCGGGTCTTCTCGTCGAGCAGGCTCAGGGCACGGGCGCGGTCGAACTTTTCGCCGGCCACCAGCTGGCGCACCTCGGCGCGCGGGTCGTTGGTCTGGCCAATGAAGGCGGTGCGTTGGACCTGCAGCTTGTCGGCCAGCACGCCGAGTTTCTGCTGCTGCTCGGTGGTGAGGTCGAGTTTCTTGGTGACGCGGTCGATGACTTTGCCGCGCATCTCGATCATGCGCTCGGCGCTCATGGGGCCGTGCTCGTTGTGGCCGCGTGTGCCGCAGGCGGTGAGACCGCCCACGGCGATGGTGATGCCGGTCAGGGCGACGAGCGAACGTTTGATCCAGGGCTTCATGATGAGGTCCTTCTTGAGGATGGGTTGAACATGACCGTGATGGTGCCGGCCCTCCCCTCGCGCGTCGTCTCGCGGCGGTTTCGGTTTGTTTCGTTTCATGTCGGGCGGGGCGCTGCACAATGCGCCGGTGGCGTCAACCCGGCGCTGTGGAGACCCTGCATGAAAACCACCCTGCTCAAACGTCTGCTCGCGCTGGGTCTCGCCAGCCACTGTGCTTTGGCGCTGGCCACGTCCACGGGCAACAAGACAGAGCCGGTCGATTGCTCCAAAGCCCCCGGCACCCAAAGCGCGTTGAACGCCTGCGCCTTCCAAGACTTCGAAGCCGCCACCGCCGCTTACAGCACAGCCTATAAAACCTTGTCGCAAAGCGTGGGCAACCAGCAGCGCAAGCTGCTGCGCCAGGTGCAGACCGAGTGGATCCAGTACCGGGTGAAAGCGTGTGAATTCGAGAAGAGCGGCATCGAGGGCGGCAGCGCCGCACCGATGATCAACTGGCAGTGCCAGGCCCGCATGACGCGCGAGCGCACCGCAGAGCTGCAGCGGTTTCTGGATTGCAAGGAAGGTGACCTGAGCTGCGTGCGGCAGCCCAGGTGAGCCCTCAATAGACTTCTGTGTCGACCTCGCGGTTGGCCTGTTCGCTGTAGCGGTTGCCGCGCACCGTCTGCTGGTTGATCAGCGCTTCCAACTTCGCCATGGTGGCCTCGTCCAGTTTCACATCGGACGCACCGATGTTCTCGCGCAGGTGGTCTTCGCGCGCTGTGCCGGGGATCGGCAGGATGTCGCTGCCCAGGTGCAGCAGCCACGCAATGGCCAGCTGTGCTGGCGTGCAGCCCACGTCGCGCGCGATGGCCTGAAACGGTGCCAGCAGCTTCAAATTGGCTGCGTAGTTGTCGGGCTCAAAGCGCGGCATGGTGCGGCGGATGTCCTTGGCATCGAGCGCGGTCACATCGATCTCGCCACAGAGGAAACCACGCGCTACCGGGCTGAAGGCCACAAAAGCCACGCCGAGTTCGCGGCAGGCCTGCAGCACCGCAATCTCGGGGTTGCGCGTCCACAGCGAATACTCGGTCTGCAGCGCGGTGATGGAGTGCACCGCGTGAGCCTTGCGCAACGTGACGGCCGACACCTCGCTCAGGCCAATGGTCTGGATCTTGCCCGCACGCACGAGGTCGCTCAGCGCACCCACGCTCTCTTCAACCGGCACCTGCTTGTCCCAGCGGTGAAGGTAGTAGAGGTCGATCACATCGGTCTTGAGGCGCTTGAGCGCGGCCTCGCAGGTGGCGCGAAGCGTCTCGGGCCGACCGTCGATCACGCGCACCAGCTTGCCGTCGCCGGCCAC